>DASTWH010000063.1:0-20785 GCA_035758735.1 Gaiellaceae bacterium | reverse complement strand
GCGACTGCCTCAGGCCGACGTCAACCGCTAGCGCGACCTAGAGAACTAGAGAAGCGGTGTGAGGACGATCCGCAACCGCCCCGACGTGGCGCCCCGGCGGACGACGTAGCGGGTCAGGAGCTCCTCGTAGTTCGGGTGGATCACGGCCATGTGGATGTGGGGTGGCCGAAGGCCCGAGGATGCGGGCACCGGCCCCTCGATCCGGAACCGTCCGGAGCGGTCGGTGAGGACGCTGCCGCGCCCGCGCGGGCGGTACACGTAGCCGTTCGGGCCGGCCTGCCAGAAGACGACGAGCGCGCGTGAGACGGGCGCACAGTCCCCGGCTCGAAGCACCCGTCCGCTGAGGACGTGCCCCGCTCCGATCTTCGCCCGTCGCGGCGCGTCGATCCGCTCGAACGGGCCTGGGACGTCGCCGGCGGTCGGCTTGCATGCAGCCGATCCCCCGGAGGCCGTGACGGCGAGAACGGCACCCACCGATGCCGCGGCTGCAAGGGAGATAAGAGCGCGGACCATTCCGAACGAGGATAGCGCTGTCTCCGCTGACCACCCGTACTAGGGTTTGGGCCGATGGAAGGCAGGCCGCCGCAGAAGCACCTCGCGCTGATCATCGCGCGCGAGCTCGCGTCGCAGCTCGCGACCGCGACGTTCATCGCCGACTCCCAGGGTCGGCTCGTGTTCTACAACGAAGCCGCGGAGGAGATCCTCGGTCGGACGTTCGCGGAGGCGGGGTCCATGACAGCGGAAGGCTGGACGTCGCAGTTCCGGCTCGAGGAGCTCGACGGCACCCCCATGCCGCTGGAGCGCATGCCCGCCGGCATCGCGCTCCTCGAGCGCCGACCCGCGCACGGCAAGCTCTGGATGACCGGCCTCGACGGACAGCGAAGGTTGCTCGCCGTCACGGCCGTCCCGCTCTTCGCGTCCGAGACCGAGGTCGTCGGCATGATCGCGCTGTTCTGGCAGTCGACGCCGGACGACGCCTGACGTGCAGCTCCGGCTGAAGGTCTGGGGTTGCCGCGGGTCGATACCCACGCCCGGCGAGGCGACCGTTCGCTTCGGGGGGAACACCCCGTGCGTCGAGGTCCGGACCGCAGATGGAGGCCTCCTCATCCTCGACGCCGGCACCGGGCTCCGGGCGCTCGGGGAGCACCTCGACTCGGACTGTCCGGTGCATCTCCTCGTCACCCACCTCCATCTCGACCACGTGGAGGGGCTGCGGTTTTTCGCACCCTTCTGGCATCCCGAGCGGGAGCTCCACATCTGGGGTCCGCCGTCGCCGGTGCACACGCTCGAGGAGCGCATCACGCGAGCGTTCTCGCCTCCGCTCTTCCCGATCGAGATCGCCGACACGCCGGCGAAGGTCACCTTCCACGACGTGCCGCGCGAGCCCTGGGAGCTCGAGGGCGTCCGTATCGAGGCGCAGACCGTTTCCCACCCAGGGCCGACGCTCGGCTACCGGATCTCCTCGAACGGGACGTCCCTGGCGTACATCCCCGACCACGAGCCCGTTCTCGGCATCGAATTGGCGGACCTCGAACCGGAGTGGATCTCGGGCCACGCGCTCGCCGAGGACGTCGACCTCCTCCTGCACGACTGCCAGTTCAGCGAGGTCGAGTATCCGTCGAGGGTTGGGTGGGGCCACTCGAGCGTCGCGCATGCCGTTGCCTTCGCAAAGCGGGCGGATGCTCGGCGCCTCGTCATGTTCCACCACGACCCGAACCGGTCGGACGACGGCGTCGACGTCCTCGTGGAGCGCGCTCAGGAGCTGTGGGGCGATGCTTCGGGAGAGGCGCCCGTCGCGGCCTCGGAGGGCATGACGCTCGAGCTCTCGTAGTCGCCGCGGCAATCCATCCCGCCCGGACGTGCGTACGACCTCTCCATAGAGGGAATCACAGTCCTTCAGAAGGAGGGGTTCATGAGACTTCGTGTGCTCGTCCCCGCACTCGCCCTGGCGGTCGCGCTCGTCGCTGCCGTCGGTGCATCCGCGAGGACGCAGGCGACGACCATCCAGATCCGGACCGTCATGAACGCGGCGCAGGAGGTGCCGTCACCGACCGGCGCGGTGTCGAGCGCGGGAGGGACGTTCTCCGCGACGGTCACCAAGTCGGACACGGGGGCGTCCATCTCGTGGCAGATGTCGTTCACCGGCCTCACGGGGGACGCCATCGCTGCGCACATCCACACGGGCGCGGTGGGAACTCCCGGGCCGGTCGTGCTCGCGCTGTGCGGGCCGTGCTCGACCCCGGCGAGCGGTACGGGCACGGTGCCCCAGGCCGTGGTGGATGCCATCCAGGCGGGCACCGCGTACGTGAACGTGCACACAGTCACGAACAAGGGTGGCGAGATCCGCGGCCAGCTGGCCACGACCGCGAGCGTCTCGATGCGACTCACGTCGCGGCAGGAGGTCCCGAAGCCGAAGGGCAACGTCAAGCGGGCGACCGGAAGCTTCACGGCGACCGTTGCGAAGCTCGGCACGGGCGGGACGGTGGCGTGGCGGCTTCGCTTCTCGAGGCTGACGGGTCGCGCGATCGCGGCCCACATCCATGTCGGTCGCGTCGGCCGTGCAGGCCCCGTTGCGGTGGCCCTGTGCGGTCCGTGCCGGAACGGGCAGCGGGGGACGGCGGACCTCACGCCGGCGACGCTGGCCGCGCTCGAGGCCGGACGCGGCTACCTGAACATCCACACTCCGAAGAACCCGGGCGGTGAGATCCGGGGTCAGATCCGCGCGGTGCCGCTCACGGTCTCGTGAGCTGACCTCAGGGGAAGGGATGCGAGAGGCCCGCACCGCGGGCCTCTCGCTTGCGACGGACCGTGTCAGCTCACGGTTGCGCACAGGGCGTACGCCTGCAGCTGCCAGGACGCACCGGTCGCGACGACCTCGACCGCGTTCCCGTTCCATTTGTCGCCGGTCGAGTCCGGGAAGCTCTGGTTGATCGACACCTTGTTCGCCCCGCTGCCCGTCACCTGCGCGCCACCCCCAACGACCCTCTTTCCGGACGGGCACGTCGCGACGACGGCCTTGGAGTTCGAGGAGCTCGACGACGTCGCCGCGTCGACTCGCTGGAGTCCGCTGATGCCCGGGGATCCCTTGGGGCCCGGGACGCCGCGAGGCCCTGGGGGGCCCGGCGGCCCGGCGGGCAGCTGGCCCGACTTGAAGTCCTCCTTGAGCAGCGACCCGTTCTTCACCTGACCTGCGGTGACGGCATTCGTAGCGAGCTTGTCGACTGTCACCGCGTCGTTCTTGAGCTTCGGAGTCGTCACGGCGCCATTCTTGATCTTGGCCGTCGTCACGCTGCCGTCTGGCACGTTGAGCACGGTCGCGTAGCTCGTCCCGGTCAGAGCGATGCCCAGCGCGAGCGACGCCACGACCAGCGCCGGAGACGGCCGTCTGGCCCGAATTCTCGACATGGATTCCCTCCCTTGCTCGTCGGTGGATAGCCGGTCGGAGGCTAGGCCATGCCGTGCGGAACCGCTCCTGCGGGACTCGCATCTGACCGTCGCCGGCGGAAGGCGGTCAGCGGCTACTTATGCGGGGGGCAAGGAGGATTGGACGGCTTCGGCGGGGGATCGCAGGGCACTGTCACGGTCACGGTGACCGTCTCCGTCGGGCCCGCAACAGTGGTGGTCACCGCTGGTGCCGACACCGTCGTCGTCGGGCCGGCCACGGTCGTTGTCGTGGTCGGCCCGGGCACGGTGGTGGTGACCGTTGGGCCACGCACGGTCGTGGTCGTCTCCGGCCCCGGTGACGACACGGTCTCCGCATCGGCGGTCGTCGCCGCGGTCACAGCGGGACCCGTCACCGTGGTCGTCGTCGAGCGGCCGGGCACGGTGACGAAGATCGTCATGAGGGGCGCCGGCGCCATCTCACCGGAACCTCTGCTCGGAGTCGTCGGTTGTCCCGGGACGGTGGTGGTCTCCGTGACGATTTGCAGCCCACCCGGGATCGTGCGCGTCGTGGTCGTCCACACGACGTCGTGGAGCGCGCTGCCGACCGTGCCCTGGGCGATCGTCCCCATCGCGCCGACGCCGAGGAGATACGCGACCAGCCGTATCAAGGGAGCGTGGCGCTCATGACGCGGCGGACGAAGATGAGCCCGAGCGCGGCGACGAGCAGCCCGACGTGCGTCAGCTGGTCGACGAAGATCGCATACACGCCGAGCAGGACTCCCGAGAGCTGTACGGCCGAGAGGACGGCACGAGAAGGCCACAGCTCGCGCTCGCGTTCATGGACGTCGATGACCTTGACCAGCTCACGTGCGTCCGAGAGCACGGCAGGCTGACGCGCCGACACATCTCCCGGTACCTCGATGTCCTCGACGAGCTCGTGCGCCGTGGCGGTCAGGACGCCCACGCGCCACATGACGCGCTCGAGCTCCTGGATCGCCGCCTCGCGCCTCCATTCCTCAGCGAGGCTGTCGGGCCGTGGAGTCGGCTCCTCGCTGTCGGGGTGCGTCGGCTTCGGCAGGGGCACACACCGAGTCTGCTGATGGGTACTCGGACACTTGCTCCCCCAAAACGGGGAGATGCGGCCCTCGTTCGTGCGTCATCGGGCGGCGACTCGCGTCGACCCTGAGTCAGCCGGGCTCGATGTTCTGGTTGAGGCGGAAGAAGTTCGTCCGGTCGTAGACCCGCTTGAGCCGTGCGAGCCGCTCGTAGCTCTGCTCGCCGTAGGCCGCGCGGACGCGGTCGTGCCCCTCGTCGCCGAGGAAGTTGAGATACACGCGTCCGCTCGCATGGGGCTGCAGCGCGTCGAAGAAGCCGCGTGCCCAGTCGACATGCCGTTCGGGCTCCGGGTCGTCCTCCGTCCAGACCGCGTTGATGTTCACGTTGTGGGCGGCATCCCGCAGACTGAAGGCGGTGTCGTCCCGACCGACTCGGCTCAGGGCACCGCCGAGTTGGAAGACGATGCAGTACGACGTCGGCGAGGTCTGAGCCGAGGCGCGCTCGACGAGCGTTTCGATCGCCTCGTCGGTGAGGGGCGGCAGCTCGAGCGCCTTCCAATAGCGGTGCCAGCCGTGCGGCACGAAGGGGTCGAACATCGATTGCAGCGCCACGTACGGCTGGGGCTCGAGCAGATCGGCGACGGGGTTGCCGAACTCCTTGAGGGGGCGCACGACGTCGACGCCCTCCTCCGGTGGCCCGGCATAGCAGGCACCGACCATCACGATCGGCTTGCCGTGCAGCTCTGTAGGCAGGAACGGAAGCGGTTGCGCCACGCTCAGCTCGAAGATCGTCGTGAGCTCGTCGGGCGCGGCGGCCGCAAGCTCGCGATAGAAGCGAAGGACGTCCGGCGCGTCCTCGAGCGGATGGAAGATCGGCCCGGCGAGCACCGTCGGCCCGACCGGGTGCAGGCGGTACTCGAACGACGTCACGATGCCGAAGTTCCCGCCGCCGCCACGTACGCCCCAGAAGAGGTCGGGGTTGGCGATCTCGCTCGCGGTCAGGAGGTCTCCGTCCGCCGTGACGAGATCGACCGAGAGCAGGTTGTCGACGGTCGCGCCGTACTTGCGCGTGAGCCAGCCGATGCCCCCGCCGAGGGTCAGGCCGGCGATCCCGGTATGGGTGACGATCCCGCCGACCGTCGCCAGTCCGTGGAGCTGCGTCTCGCGGTCGAGCTCGCCCCAGAGCACGCCGGCCTGGGCCAGCGCCGTCCGCGCGTGCGGGTCGACCCAGATGCCCTTCATCGGCGAGAGGTCGATCATCAGCCCTCCATCGCAGACCGCATGACCGGCCACACCGTGACCACCCGAGCGGACCGCGACCAGCAGATCGTGCTCGCGGGCGAAGCGCACGGCCGCGACGACATCGGCGACCCCCGTGCAGCGGGCGATGCAAGCCGGACGGCGGTCGATCGCGCCGTTCCAGATCGCGCGCGCAGCACCGTAGCCGGGGCTGGCCGGCAGCAGCAGCTCTCCGGAGAACGATCCAGCGAGCTCGTCGAACGCGGTCGTCCCCGAGGGTGTCTGGACTGCGGTCATCTCGTCCTTCCAGCTGCGCTCGATGAGGTGCGAGTAGCGTTTCGAGCAACGTAGCCCACCGGCGCGGGCCGGCTAGCTCCGATTTCGAACCAACCGGTCCGAATTCCGAACCTGGGACGAGCAAGCGGCCCGCCGATGGCAGCATGGTGGTGCGATGCGCAGCTACGCGCAGTACTGCCCGGTCGCCAAGGCAAGCGAGATCCTCGGCGACCGTTGGACGCTTCTGATCGTGCGCGAGCTACTCGGCGGCGCGATCGGCTTCAACGAGCTTCAGCGCGGCCTCCCGGGGATCTCGCGCTCCGTCCTCACCGACCGCATGCGCGCGCTCGAGCGAGCCGAGGTCGTGGAGCGCAGAACGGGCCCGAAGGGCCGGACCCTCGAATACCGCCTCACGTCTGCGGGCCGTGACCTCCAGCCGGTGGTGCAAGCGATCGGTGAGTGGGGAGCGACCTGGTCGTTCACCGAGCCGCGCCCCGAGGAGCTCGATCCCGACCTGTTGATCGTCTGGATGGCTCGCCATGTCGATCGTCAGAGGCTCCCACCCGGTCGAACCGTGATTCGGTTCGAGTTCCGTGACCCCAAACGGCGTTACTGGATGGTGCTCGAGCCCGCCGAGGTCTCGGTCTGCCTCCAGCATCCCGGCTTCGAGACCGACCTCGAGGTGACCGCCGACACGGCGACGCTCTACCGCGTCTACCTGGGGCGGGCCGAGCTGGGCGGGGCGATTCGAACCGGCCAGCTCACGATGAGCGGCTCGCGGACGCTGCAGCGCGGATTCGTCCACTGGTTCACCTGGAGCGCATTCGCCGTGGCCAGCCGCTCGGCGCGGAGTCGCCGCGCAGCCGCCGCGCGCCTCGACGGCCCACATCGCGTACGGATCGCCGATGCGGCCACTGGGCTCCCGGCAGACACCATGCCAGCGAGCCAGGCGACGGGCCGATCTAGCCATGGGTGAGGCTCTGTCGAGGCAGGAACTCGAGGCCATGCACTGTTGGGAAGAGGCGGATCGAGTCCCCGCGCCACCCGAGATGACCGACTTCCGTCGAAGGCTCCGCTACCAGCAGGCGCGGTGGCGTGAGGCGAACGGGCATCCGATCGGCTCGGAGCCGATCCAGCCGCGTGAGGGGAAGCCGTCCCGGCCAGTGGGGAGCCGCCTCCCGCTGGACTATGCGCGAGAGACCGGGGCGAACTTCCTCAACGCGAAAGCTCTGGAGGCCGCGAGGGCCCGGACGTCCGTCACGGAGCCACATCAGAGCTTCGATCACCAGCGGCTGTGGGCCGAGCTCCTGTGGTCGCCGGCGATGGCCTTCAACCTCTTCGGTGACCTCTCCGCCGATCACGAGCTCGCCGAGCGGGCCGTCCGCGCCTGGTGGCCGGACGCGCCTGGGAGCGTCTCCGACGTCCGCTTCGCGTACTCGCCGGGCCGCCTCGATCCCGAGTACCTCGGCAGCCTGCGCGCGTTCGACACGGCGCTTCTGCTCGATCTGGATGACGGGACGCAGGGGATCGTCGGCGTCGACGTCACGTACTACGACTGGCTCAAGCCCGAGACCCCGAAGCCGAGCAACCTCGGGCGGTACTTGGATGTCGCCGAGCGCTCGGGTGCTTTCCGACCGGGCGCTGTCGACGAGGTGAAGGGGAGATCGGGGCTCTGCGTGACATGGCTCGAGCACCTGCTGCTGCTGTCGATGCTGCAGCACGTGAGCGGCGCGTGGAGCTGGGGCCGCTACGTCGTCGTCTACCCGGCCGGCAACTCGAGCGTCGCCGATGGGTGTGCACGGTACCGCGATCTCCTCCTCGATCAGTCGACGTTCGCATCGGCGACGTTCGAGGAGCTTCTCGACGCCGGTGTCCTGCCGCCAGAGACGGCCGCGGCGCTCCGCGAGCGGTACCTCGGCTAGAGATTCATGGCTCGACATCGAAGCCGAACATCATCCCGCTCTCGTGATGCTCGGCGATGTGGCAGTGCGCCATCCAGCGGCCAGGATTTGTGACGTCGAGGAGGATGTCGACCGTCTCGCCCGTCCTGACGAGCACCGTGTCCTTCCACACGAGATTCGGCTCCTCGACGCCGTCTCGTGCCAGAACGAGAAAGCGTCCCGCGCCGTGGACATGGAAGGGGTGCGGCATCGGATGATCGGAGTCCATCTCGTTGACCAGGCGGATCTTGACCTGGTCTCCAACGCGGAACGTCCAGTTGATGGCGGCGTTCGCTGCGCCCGTATCGCGGTCGACGAGCTTCCAACGCATGTTGGCGGGAGTGGTGATTCGGTTGACCTCGACCATGTCGTCTTCCCACTCGATCCCTTGCGGCGAGTCATGCTCATGCCCGCCTTCGTGACGCTCGTGCCCATGTTCATGCCCGCCTCCATGGTGCTCGTGCTCCTCTCCACCCTCTGACACGAGATGAGTCGGCACGAGCTTCATGCCGCACTCTGGGCAGCGATCTGGTGCATCGCTCGTGACCTCGGGGTGCATCGGGCAGACGTACGTCGTGTCTGGCGGAGACTCGATCGCGAGGAGCTTCATCCCACACTTCGGGCATGAGCCAGGCTCGTCGCCGACGACCTCGGCGTGCATCGGACATGCGTAGACGACTGGCCCGTCGGGCACGCCCATGTCCATCTCGGCGACGAAGGCAAGCGTCTTGTCCGGAGCAGCGTCCATGAATCGGGCGGTCCGCTGTCGCTCGACTGCAAGGTCGTCGTTGGTACGGAGTGTGGCGAACTGTTCTCCGAGGGGTGGGTCTGCCGCCTCGTCGGTCACCGTGATCGACGCCAGTCGATATGAGCGGGCAGGGGTTCGGTGCTCGAGGACGTGCTCGCCTGGCCGCTCGAACAGGATGTCGACTGCGACGCGCTCGGACGGTGAGAGGAGAACCTCCTCGACGAAGCTCTCGTGCTCGCAGTGGCCGCTGTCTCCACCGACGAGCTTCATACGAGATCCCGGCAGCGTCACGTTGAACACGCGAGTGTTGGCCGTGTTCGTGAAGTAGAAGCGTACGACCTCGCCGCGTCTCGCTGTGAGTGCGAGGTGTGGCTCTCCGGAGACGAGCATGACGTTGCCGAACCGGCCCATCGCTACATGTGTCGTTTCCGAAGCACTGAAACCCGCGACCTTTCCGTCTTCGATGAGAACGTCGTCCAGCGTCAGGAACAACTCGCGGTGGACGGGCGGCCAGTAGTCCGGGTCGGTCGGGACGACATGGATGTTCCCGTACAGCCCCATCTCCTGGCCGTAGTCCTCTCGGATGTGAGGGTGGTACCAGTACGCGCCCGGGTCCGGGACATGTACCTCGTAGGTGAAGGTCTCACCGACCGGAATCGGCGCTTGCGTGTCGTGGGTCCCGTCGTAGCGATTCTCCAGCCTCAGCCCGTGCCAGTGGACGGTTGCGTCGAGGTCCCCCTCGTTCCTGACGTGGATGGTTACGGTCGCGCCCTCGGGAACCTTGAGCGTCGGACCGGGGATCGAACCGCTGTAGGCAAGCATTCGCACGTCCGCGTCACCTACTCGCTTGACGACCGGCCCGATGTGAAGTTCCGTTGTTCCGCCGTCCGCGAGCTCCACAACGCTCGGGGCGACGGCACGTGGAAGCCCGCTCGGGTCGGTGGGGAAGTCGTCCTTGCGCTCGACCGTACCCTGCTCTCTCTCCTTCATGAGGTCACGCTCCTCGATGGTTCAGCCGCCTCAGCCTTGATTCTCGAATACCCGCGGTCGGCAGCGTTGGCGGCGATACGTCCAGCGATGAACTCGGCGTCGTCCTTCACCCACCCGAGTAGAGCCGATCCCCGAGTGTGTTGCCAGGTCAGACCGAGGAAGTACAGGCCGGCGTCGTCAGTGACGCCCCGTCGGTGGAGCACTCGGCCGTCCTGATCGAAGACCGGAACGTCGATCCAGCTGTGGTCGGAGCGATAGCCCGTCGCCCAGATGACGGCATCGACGTCGAGTTTGCTCGCGTCTGCGAAGGTCACCGTGCGCTCTGACGCACCCACGGCACGCGGCTTGACGCTAACGCCATGGCGCTTCGCGTCCCGTGTGCTCGAGCCGATCAGCGTGTCGCGATCCCTCGCACGACGCCCGATGCGCGACTCGGCCGTCTTCTTGATGAGCCCGGTTTTCGTCAACCACCAGAAGAGATCGCGCCCGAGCACTTGCTGCGGCAACGGTGTCTGTCGTGATCCGATCGCAAGGTGAACGGAATGTGTCGTCGACAGCTCCTTGGCTATCTGGAATCCGGTGTTTCCGCCCCCAACGACCACGACGGTTCCTCGGGGAACGTCACTCGGGCGCCGGTAGCCCGTGCTGTGCATCTGGGCGACGTCCGGCGCGAGGTCTGCGGCGAACGCAGGCACACTCGGGACCTGGAACGGACCGGTCGCAACGACAACCTGATCGGCCTGGACCGTCCGGCCTCCAAGGTCGAGGATGAAGCCGTCGCCTGTGGATGCGATCGAGTGGACCGCGCGGTTCAACTGGACGGGCAGGTGGAACGTCGACGCGTAGCTTTCGAGATAGTCGATGACCTCCTCGCGGCCGGGATATCCATCCGGGTCGCCCGGGAACTGGAGACCGGGGAGGCTGTCGTACCGACGAGGGGTGAAGAGCACAAGTGAGTCCCAACGACACCGCCACGCAGGGCCGATCGAGTCAGATGATTCGAGGATGGTGAAGTGACGGCCCTCCCTCGCGAGGAAGTACCCGATGGCGAGCCCCGCCTGGCCGGCACCGACGACGGCGACCTCGAACCGATCTCTTTCCATCTCGTCTCCAGTCCTCGTTACCGTTGCTGTCCCGGCCATGCGGCCGACCTGGTGGCATCACTGCCCAGACCCCTGGGCTGGAAACATGGCTGAGGATACGAGACGCCGCTTGAGTCGAGCAGCCGACGCAGCGACCGGGTCTCCAGCACCCGAGACACCCGCGGGGGCAGGGGACGAAAATCGAGGGCGACCTGTCGGTTCAAGGCGAGGCGAGCTGGGTAGCCTCGATTCATGGAGACGGCGGGCAAGGTTCTGCTCGTAAGCGCGGTCGTCCTCGCGATCGCCGGGCTGGGCGCGCTCGGCCTCGCGAAACTCGGCATCGATCGCGTCCCTGGGACGCTCTCGTGGAAGTCCGACAACGTGACGGTATTCGTTCCGATCGGACTCATGCTCCTCATCTCGATTGTCGGGACGATCGTGGTGAACGTTTTCCTGCGGCGATGACCTACGAGGAGGAGTGCGATGAACACAGTTCGACCGAGACGAGACCCGGGACGAGGCTACGCCTACGGCGGGCCTGCTCTCATCGGCGGGATCCTTGTCGGCTTGGGTCTTGGAATCCTCCTGGACAACTTCTTTGCCTGGCTTGTCATCGGGATCGGCGCAGGGTTCATCCTCATGGGGTTCATCGCGGCGCTCGGTAAGTAGCTGGATCGACGTAGAGGGCCGCCGGGATCCTCGGCTAAGCGGTCCTCGGCCGCTGGCTATCGTGGTGCGCATGCCCGCGTCCCACCCGACACTGCCCAACGATCGCAAGCATCGAGAGATCGCTACCAAGCAGGCACGTAGACAACGACGTGACGGTGACGAGTGGACCCTCGTCGAGTTTCGTCCGGCACGCTGGCTCGTGACCGCGCTCACCGTCTTGGCGCTATGGCTCGTTAGCCCCACGCTCGGCAAGCGAGGGGTACTCGCGTTGGCCTGGCAATTCGCCCCTCGACGGCTCAGGTTGATTGCGGGAGGCCTCGCGACACTCGCTCTCGTCGTGCTCGCCGGAAGCGTCGTGGCACTCGCCCTCGCGCTCACTCAACTGGTTTGATTCCGCCGCGACCAGACCCCAAAGCCCTCTGACGGACTCGAACCGTCGACCCCCTCCTTACCATGGAGGTGCTCTACCGACTGAGCTAAGAGGGCGAGGCCCGGACTGTAGCCGAGTCTCGCAGCGGCTTCGTGTCGCGGCCGCGCCGAGCGTTGAGAGCGGCGCGCTCGAAATCTGCACGCGCAGAATCGGGCCGCCGGCATGCAGGGAGGAGGATTCGAACCTCCGAAGGCTGAGCCAGCGGGTTTACAGCCCGCCCCCTTTGGCCACTCGGGAATCCCTGCGCGGCGGGTGATTGTAGCCGCGCCCCTCCGTGCGTCCTACCATCGCGGGGTGGAGCGCGTGGACGTCCTCGTCGTTGGTGCAGGCCCTGCCGGCTCGGCGACGGCGATCCGTCTCGCGCGCGGCGGGGCGAGCGTTCTCCTCGTCGACAGAGCGAGCTTTCCGCGCGACAAGGCGTGCGGCGGCGGGTTGACCGGGCGTGCGCTCAGGCATCTGCCGTGCCCCGTCGATGCCGTGGTGGAGCACGTCGTCGACGGCATGGTCGTGCGCGCAGGGTATCGGTCGAAGGTCTCGAGGCGGAGCGAGGCCCGGCTCATCGACATGACTCAGCGCCGGCGCCTCGACCACCATCTCGCAGAGCAGGCGACAGCTGCGGGAGCGGATTTCCGGGATGGGACTGCGGTCGGAGACATCGAGCTCGACGACGACGGCGCCACGGCTCGCGTGGGGGAGACCTCCGTTCGTGCGTCGTTTCTCGTCGGAGCGGACGGAGCCAACGGCATCGTGGCGAAGGCAGCCGGGCTCGGGAGCGGCATCGTCCGTGGCGTCGCGCTCGAGGGGAACGTTCCCTGGGGCGGCCTCGAACGGGCGCCCTACGAGCGGACGGCCTGGGTCGAGCTGGGGGTCGTGCCGGGCGGGTACGGCTGGGTGTTCCCGAAGGGTGATCACGCGAACCTCGGCGTCGGCGGCTGGATGACGGAGGGCCCGAAGCTGCGCGACCACCTCGACCGCCTCGCGCGGGCCCACGGCGTCGACCCGGCCGCGCTCGAGAGCGTCCGCGGCCATCGGCTACCGATGCGTCAGCTCGGTGCCCCCGCCGCGTCGGGTCGGGTCCTCCTCGTCGGGGATGCGGCCGGCCTCGTCGATCCGCTGTCCGGAGACGGGATGTACGAGGCCTTCGTCTCTGCGGAGCTCGCCGCCTCGGCGATCCTCGAAGCACGACCGGACACGTACGAGACCGCGCTCTCTGCTGCGCTCGATCACCACGCCGGTTCCTCGTGGAAGGCCAAGCGAGTCGCCGATCGCTATCCGCGCGCCTGCCTCTGGGCGCTCCGGGCACCCGGCGTCTTCGGCGCGGTCTCGGGGCTCCTCCGTGGCGATCTCGGACATCCAGGTGAGGCGCGCGGCCTTGCCCGTCCGCCGCTTCGCATGCTCTCCCGGCTCGCCGGGTCGCTCACGCCCGAGTGACGATCACTGCAGCGCCTGATCGAACGTCGAGGCCTGACGCGCGAGGACGCCTCCGACCACGCTGTTCGTCACCGCGCGCACGACGACCGTCACCTGCTTGAGCGCACGTCCACCGGTCGGCGTCATCGACACGATGTACGTGTCCACGCGGTAGCTCCGGCCGTCCGGCCCCGTCACCGTCTGCGACGCCGTTGTCGCACTCGTCGCCGGAGTCGTGTACGGCGAGCAGCTCGAGGCCGTGATCTGCGACGCCGAGTACGCGCTGTCGCCGCTGTAGGAGCTGTCGCCGGTCGCGGCTCCCAGGTAGACGCAGGAGTAGGGGAGCGTCCGGTAGTTCTCCATCTGCTTGTCCGCGAGGGTGACGGCGGTGCCCTTCATGCTGGCGCGGCCGATCGAGGTGTACGAGCTCGCGAAGACGGCGAGCTGCGCCGAGATCGCGATCGCCAGGACGCCCATCGCGATGAGGAGCTCGATGAGGCCGAGCCCGCGCTCGTCGGCACGCAGGCGACGAACGGCCGCGGACGCCGCGCGGCGCGCGCGGCCTACGAGGAGGGTGTGAGCAGCTGTCGCCATGATCCGGGGAGGACTTTCCAGCTCGTGGTGGTGACCGAGGACGCGGCGCCGGGCGTGCCCGGCGGCACCGTGCTCACGGTCGCGAACTTGCCGTTTCCGCTCAGGGTCGCGGTGTCGGCGATCGCAGGCCCTGTGACGACCGCGCCGCCCGTCGCGCTGAACGCGCCGTTGACGTAGGCGATGACGTTGAACTCGGACTGCCCGGACATCGACCATCCGTTCAGGCCGACGATCGTGAGCGCGCCCTGCGCAGGAAGCCAGTTGCCCGTGCAAGTCGAGCCGTTCGGCGTCGCCGGCGGCCCGCAGATCGCCGCCTGGCCGGCCGTCGTGACGAGGCCGTTCGCATAGATGGAGCCGAAGCCCGTGTAGCTCGCCGACGTCTGACCCGAGAAGCTGAGGCCCCCGTCGATGAGGATCGTCCCGCTGATCGTGAGCACCTTGGTCGTCAGGTCCCACGCAAGACGGCCGATCTGCGACGTGCCGCTCGGGTTCCAGACGGTGCAGTCGAAACTCGGGCGCGTGTTGCTCTGCAGCAGGTCGACCGAGCCGAGGCTCGCGTTCAGGGTCGTGTCGCCGTCGAACGTGAACGAGCCGACCGAGCAGACCGGGCTGTGCCAGTTCCCGCTCGCGTACACCGCCGCGGCGTCGGCGGTCGGCTTCGTGATCGCCGATGGAGTCGACGAGTAGCCGTTCGCGTGCACCTTCGACTGCGCCGACGTGCTGCAGATGACGTTGGAGTTCTGTCGCTGGCAGCCGCCGACGGCCGTGAAGGACTGGATCTTCTGCGTCGAGGATCCGACGGACGGGTTGGCCGTCGCCGTGTACTTCCCGCCGACGTAGACCGTCAGCGTGTTGCTCGTGATGCCGGGCTGGGCGACCGTCGCGTTACCGGTGAGGCAGAGGTCGTTCCTCACGAAGACCGAGACCTGGACGGGCGAGTTACCGGCGATGGTCGTGCAGCCCGACGTCGCGTTGACGAAGAAGCCGTACCCGTAGACCGGGGATTGCGCCGTCGACTGCGTGGACTGGGTCCCGTCCAGCTTGAGCTCGAGAGTGCGGGTGACGCGGCCGTTGGGCGACGTGCCGGACGCCGAGATCGTCCACTCGAGCCCGCTGTTCTTCGTCGCCGAGTAGGTTCCTGAGCCTCCGTCGATCGAGAACGTCGTGTTGGCGAGCGTCGAGCCGATCGGCGACGTGCCGGTCGAGTCCTGCTGCGTGAGGACCGCCAGCGCGTTGTTGAGTCCTGCCTCCGCGGTGTTCAGTGCCCGCGCGATGTCCCGGTCGCGCGCCGAGTGCTGCTCGTTCGAGGTCGTGAACATCGCGACGGAGGCGATTGTGATCGACAGCACTCCCATGATGACCAGCGTGAGCACGAGCATCAGGCCTCGCTCGTCGCGAAGACGCAGCGCGATCCCCGACCGGACTGATGTGAGTCGCTCTCTCATTGGCCGCAGCACGTGCTCCGAAACTGCATGCGCAGCTCCGCACAGCACGTCATCGGGATCGCCCTGACCTGTGTCGTCCCTCGTCCGGGGGAACGCACGTGCCGGCAGCGCCCTGTTTTCCTCAAGGCACGGGCACTGCGTGACGATCACGAAGCGATGGTTCTGCGGCTCATACGGGCCTGTCGGCTGGTGCGTGCCCGTCTGCGCGGGGAGGCCGGCTACACGCTCTTCGAGCTTCTCGTCGTCGTGACGATCATGGGGCTCGTCCTCGCCGGACTGACGACGTCGTTCGCCGCGGGCCTCAACGCCGAGGCGGGGACGATCCGCCGTGCCGAGGCGCAGCAGAACGCGCGCCTCGCGCTCGATCGCATGAAGCTCGACATCCACTGTGCGAGCGGCGCACCGGCGCCTCAGGAGAACCCGTACGGCGGCTTCACCATGACGCTCACCGAGTCTCCCAACGTCTGTCCCGCGGTCACGACGACCTCGTCCGGAGTTCAGTGGTGCACGATCCCGTACTCGGGCTCGACGACGCACTGGCAGCTCTTCCGGTATCTCGGGACCCAGCTCGAGGACTGCGGAGGCGGCGGCGTGTCGACGCTGATGGTCGACTACATCACCGTTCCGACGGGCGGCTGGCCGACGAACAGCGGCACCTCCCCGACGCCCGCCGACTGGGACGGGAACATGTGGCCGACTCCTGCGACCTGCCCCTCGGGGAGTCTCCCGGTCGTCGCGGTGGCCATCACGGTCAACGTGGATCCCGTCACGCATCCCGAGCGCGCCTACGACTTGACCGACTCGATCGCGCTGCGCAACGCGCTTCGCTGCACCTGACGCATGCTCAAGCGGCCCCCGGCCGCTGCCGATGCTCGCGTGTCAGTGGATCTCGATGCGATTCTCCTCCGCGCCGTCGGTCTCGGCGCCAGCGACGTCCACCTGAAGGTGGGCCAGCCGCCCGTCGTCCGCAAGGACGGCGAACTCGTGCACGTGGGTGAGGTCGACGCCCTCGGTGACGCCGAGCTCGAGGCCGTGCTGGCGCACGTGACGTCCAGCCACCCGGCTCGGCGCGAGCAGTTCGAGGCGACCGGCGAGCTCGATCTCGCCTACTCCTCGCCCGACCTCCCGCGCTTCCGCGTGAACGGCTTTCGCCAGCGCGGCTCGATCTCGTTCGCCTTCCGTGCAATTCCCGACCGGATCCCGGGCTACGGCGAGCTGCACCTGCCGCCTGGTGTCGCCCGGCTGGCGAACGAGCAACGCGGACTCGTGCTCGTGACCGGCGCCACCGGGTCGGGTAAGACGACGACCCTCGCGGCGATGCTGGACGAGATCAACCGGGCGCGCAGCCAGCACATCGTGACGATCGAGGACCCGATCGAGGTCCTTCATCGCGACCAGAAGTGCATCGTCAACCAGCGCGAGGTAGGCCTCGACACCGAAAGCTTCGGCCAGGCCCTCCGCCGGGTTCTCCGGCAAGACCCCGACGTCATCCTCATCGGCGAGCTGCGCGACGCCGAGACCGCGCAGGTCGCGTTGCAGGCGGCCGAGTCCGGCCACCTCGTCTTCTCGACGCTCCACACACTGGACGCGCCAGAGACGGTCGGCCGCCTCGTCGAGTTCTTCCCGCCCGAGAAGCAGGCACAGGTCGTGTCCATCCTCGCGGGCGTCCTCCGCGGCGTCGTCAGCCAGCGGCTGCTGCCCCGGCTCGGCGGCGGTCGGATCCCGGCCGTCGAGGTGATGGTGAACAACGCCCGGATCGCGGAGCTGATTCGCGAGCGGCGCACCGAGGAGATCGGCGACGCGATCGCCGACGGCGCGTTCTTCGAGATGCAGACGTTCGCGATGGCGCTGCTCGACCTCGTCCTCTCGGGTCTCGTCGACCGCGAGACGGCGGCGAACGCGGCCACGAACCGTCACGACTTCGAGATCGCGCTCGACCACGCCGAGAAGGCGGCCCTCGTCACGATCGAGGACGCCGGGCCGCCGCCGACCGCCGCCCAGTCCCAGCCGCCCGACGACGGACCGCCCGCACTGCGCGTCGCGGCGTCGTCGTGAGCTCGAGATCGGGCCTGTGAATTCAGCCGCTCTCGCGATGGTCTTCGCACCCGCGCTCGCGCTCGGGAGCTTCCTCAACGTGGTCGTTGCCCGTGTGCCCGCCCGGCGATCGCTCCTGCGGCCGCCATCCTCATGCGGCAGCTGCGGCACCGAGATCCTCTGGCGCGACAACGTCCCGGTGCTCTCCTACGCGCTGCTCCGCGGCCACTGTCGTCACTGCGACGCCCGGATCTCGCCCTCGTACCCACTCGTCGAGGCGGTCACGGCGTTCCTCGTCGTCTCATGCGTCGCCGTGTTCGGACCGACGGCCGAGGCGGCGCTTGCGGCGAGCTTCTGCTGCGTCCTCGTCGTCCTCTCGGTCATCGACGCGAACCACCGGGTCGTTCCAAACCGGATCGTCCTCCCGGCCGCCGCCGTCACCCTCGTCGCGCACACCGCGATCGACCCGACACCAGCGTGGCTGGCCTGGGCGCTGATCGCGTCCGGGGCGCTCTTCCTCATCGTGCTCGCCTACCCCAAGGGGCTCGGCATGGGGGACGTGAAGCTGGCGCTCCTCCTCGGTGCGATGCTCGGCGCGTCCGTGACCGTCGCGCTCATGATCGGGCTCTTCGCCGCGCTCGTGCCGGCGGCGGTCCTCGTCAGCCGGCATGGCTCCTCCGCGCGGAAGATGGGCGTCCCGCTCGTCCCGTTCCTCGCGCTGGGCTCGGTCGTAGCGCTCTTCTTCGGCGACGCGATCCTCGACGCGTACCTCGGGCTCTTCTGAGCGTTGGCGCGTCAAGGGGGGCCGGGGACGTGCCGATAACCCGTTCGAGGGAGCCGCTATGAAGCTCACACGCGCACCGGATGCCGACGAGACGACGCCGGCGGAGGCCGCTCCAGCCCCTGCCCGGACGCTCGCGACCCCGTTCGGCGTCGACGAGACCGCCGAGCTGCTCCTCGACCTGCTCGAAGCGACGACCCTGATCGACATCGGTGTGCTCCCCGAGGTGCGGGCGCGCGCCGCCAACGGGATGCCGGTGACACAGGCCCTCATCGAGGAGGGCGCCGCCACGTCCGACGGTATCGCGCGCATGCTCGCCGTGCGGCACCACCTTCCCGTCGTCGACCTGCCGTCCGTCGGCGTCGCTGTCGACGCCGCGCAACTCATCGCGGTGCAGACGCTCGAGCGCTCGGTCGCGATTCCCTACGCACTCGAGGACGACGTCCTCAGGGTCGCCGTCGCCGACCCGGGGAACCTCCACGCCATCGACGAACTGCGGCTCGCGACGACGCATTCGCTCGAACTCGGGGTCGCTTCGCGCGACGACATCCTCGCGGAGTTGCAGCGCCTCGTCCGCACGGCCGAAGCGATCGGCTCGGTCGTTGCTGTCGAAATGGAGGAGGTCGTCGACGAGCCGGGGGAAGCAGACGACCTCGAGGCGGACGACGGCATCTCCGACGGACCGCTCGTACGGCTCGTGAACGCGCTCATCTTCCAGGCCGCCGAGGAGAACGCCTCGGACGTCCACTTCGAGGCCCAGGAGGACGCGCTCGTGGTCCGCTTCCGCGTCGACGGCGTGCTCCGCGAGGTGCAGCGAGTCCCGAAGAAGATGGCAGCCGGCGTGACCACGCGACTGAAGGTGCTCGCGAAGCTCGACATCGCCGAGCGGCGCAAGCCGCAGGACGGGCGGATCACGCTGTCCTCGTCGGCGGTCGGGCGCATGCTCGACATCCGGGTCGCCACGCTGCCGACCGTCGAGGGCGAGAAGGTCGTCATGCGCCTCCTCGACAAGTCGCGAAAGCCGCCGACGATGACGGAGATCGGGCTCTCCGACGTGATGCGTGCCGAGCTCGAGTCGATCATCCAGCTTCCGACAGGCGCCCTCATCGTCACCGGCCCGACCGGATCGGGCAAGTCGACGACGCTCTACGGCTGTCTTGCGCTCATCAACCGTCCGGAGATCAACGTCATCACGGTCGAGGATCCGGTCGAGTACCGGCTCGCCGGCGTGAACCAGGTACAGATCAACGTGCGCGCGGGGCTCACCTTCGCTTCCGCGCTGCGCTCGATTCTCCGCTCGGACCCCGACGTCGTCATGGTCGGCGAGATCCGCGACGTCGAGACGGCGAAGATCTCGATCGAGGCGGCCCTGACGGGCCACTTCGTCCTCTCGACGCTGCACACCAACGACGCGCCCTCGACGATCACTCGCCTCGGCGAGATGGGCGTGGAGCCGTTCCTCACGGGCGCCGCGATCTCGGCGGTGCTCGCACAGCGGCTCGCGCGCAAGCTCTGCACGCACTGCTGCGAGGCGTACCAGCCAACGGAGGCCGAGCTCACGGAGCTCCGCGTCGCGCCCGAGCTCCTCGGTGCGCTCGACGGGACGGTCTTCTACCGCAAGAAGGGCTGCCCGCGGTGCAACCACACGGGCTACAAGGGCCGCGTCGGCGTCTTCCAGTTCCTGCGCATGACGGAGGAGATCGCGGCCCTCGCCGTCCAGCACGCGAGCCGCGACGAGATCGCGCGCGCGGCCGGTGCCGGTGGCATGCGCTCGCTCTGGGACGACGGCCTCGAGAAGGTCGCCGCGGGGCTCACGTCGATCGAAGAGCTCGCGAGAGTTCTGAGCTAGCCTGCCGCGCGGCTGAGTGGTCGTAGGCGGTCGCGCCCGCGCGGGACGCCTTCAGGGATCTCGCGCGCCCAGCTGATTCAGCTCAGGTGGCCGCGACGTCGCATCCGAGCGAGATGAACGCCTCGACGGCGTGCGTCACGAAGCGCGTCGCCTCGACGGGGCTGGGAAAGGCGTACGGCCCCGCCGGGGAGGGCGTGGCGGCTCCATTGGGCCAGACCTCGGCCTCGACGAGGCAGCGATCGCCGTGGTCGACGGCGCGAAGGCGGGCCACCGACCGTCCGTCGACTCGCGCGTGGCTTACATAGAGCTCGCGTCCCGGCGAGGTGTCGAGTGCCGCCGCCGCTTCGCTCATCGACGGGCCTCGGCGACAGCCTGCGCGATCGTGCCGGCGTCGGTCACCGAGAACGTCGCCACCGCGACGCCAGGGCGCTTGACGACGACGACCGCGGGATCGGGCAGAACGCCCGTCTTCGCGACCAGGGCGGACATCGCCCGCTCGTTCGACGCGCTCAACGGCACGAACCCGACATGAGTCGCCTTCGCGGCGGCGCGCGCCTCCTTCCGGACGACCGCGTCGACCGCCGCGCCCGGGATGCCGACGCTGACGACGACGACGCGGCCGTAGCGCAGCGCGTGAGCGAGGGGCCTGGGAAGCCCGCTCACGACGCGGGGCTTCGATGTCGCCGGCTTGGCGGCGGGCTTGTGCGTCGTGCGCGGCGTGTGAAGCACCGGCGCCGGGCTCGTCGTGGCAGCGTCGTCTCCGGCGAGCCGGCCGCGGCCGACGAGGAGCACGGCGGCCGCGAGCGACGTCAGGAAGAGCGCGCCGACGAGCGCTGTCAGTCTATTCGGAGGGCTGAGA
>DASTWH010000037.1:0-13840 GCA_035758735.1 Gaiellaceae bacterium | reverse complement strand
CACGACCGGAAGGCCACGAGCGTTCTCCTCCTTCAGCGCCGGATCGTAGTAGTCCGTGAACGCGTCCCACCCGGTCGCGTCGTGGCCGACCTCGATGAGCGTGCGAAGGAGCTGCGAGCCGATGAAGCCCGCTGCCCCGGTGACGAGGTAGCGCATGGCCCGGAATGCTAGTGAGCTAGTCGCTGCTCGTACGGCGCGCGACAACGAGGAGCACGTCACCGATGCCGACGTCGGGAAGGTGCGAGTCGATGCGGTGGAACGCCCTGAGAAGCCCGGGCGGAGCGCCGACCATGCTGAAACGGAAGGTCCGCACCTGTGTGACCTCGAGCCCGACCGTCGCGAGAAGGTCGATCAGCTCGGCCGAGGAGTACGCGCTGTGCGGGAAATCGAAAGCCACGCGCGCGTTGCGCTTGCCGAACGCGCGGGCAAGAGCCCAGCGCGGCGCGTTGAGGGCCTTGGTGATGAGCATTCGGCGGTTGTCCGTCGAAAGCACCAGCGCGCCGCTCGGCCGCAGGACCCTCGCGAGCTCGCGTACTCCTGCCACCGGATCGAGGAGATGCTCGAGCACCTGGATCGACACGACCAGGTCGAACTCCTCGCCTCCGAAGGGCAAGCTCTCGAGGTTTGCGCGCACGAGCTCCGGCTCGAAGCCCGCGGCCGTCGTCGCCTTCCGTGCCGTTCGGAGGATGCTCTCCGCGATGTCCACGCCGACGATGCGCGCAGGGAGTGGACCGAGCTCGGGCAGCGCAGCGAGATAGCGACCGTCCCCGCAGCCGGCGTCGAGATACGAGTCCACCGGGAGGAGGCGTTGAATCGTCGACGTGAGCACGTCGAACCTCCGGTCGAGGGTCCGATCGGGCGTGACCGGTTGGGCGTACTGCGTTTCGCCGCGACGCTCGTAGACGTCCCGGAGCGAGTCGGAAGACGTCTCCGGCACCGGATTACCGCTCGAGGTCGATCGGGTGGAGCGAGCCGTCGCCGTCGGGGGCGAGGCAGACCTCGGAGAAGTAGCGCGTCATCGCGACACCCTCCTTGAAGTCGCCGAGCTGGGGCTCCGGATGCTCGCCGCGCGCGAGCGCGAGTGCGAGCTCGGGATAGCGGCCCCCCGCGGCGAGCGGGACCGGGAAGCCGCCACCAAAACGCGTGTTCACGTCCGTCACGGGGAGCGAGCCGTCCGGCTCACGAAAGCACTGCACGTTCGCGGGTCCCTTGACGCCGACGATCTCGGCGACGCGCGCGCCGTGCTCGATCAGCTCGGAATCCTTGATCGAGACACCCTTGATCGACTCGCCGCCCTTCGAGAGGAGCATCGTGCGGGGGATGGCGTTGAGACACCGACCGTCCATGTCCGAGAACACGTCGATCGAGAACTCCTCCCCCTCGCAGACCTCCTGTACGAACGAGGGCACGTCCGTGTACCGGAGGAAGAACGCGAGCTCGTCGTCGTCCGCCGCGCGATGGATGTTGCGCGAGCCGAAGCCCTCGCGCGCCTTCACGAGCACGGGATAGCGGACGTCGTCCGGCACCTCCGCCGGCGCCCAGCTGCGCGGCGACGGGATCCCGTTCGCAACGAAGAAGCGATGCGCCTCGAGCTTGTCCGACATGCGCGTGGACGCCTCGAGGTCGGGAAGGAGGACGAGCGCGGGCGCGAGCGCAGCCCGCTCGCGCGCGAGCACCGGGAAGTCGAGGTCGTTGAGGGGGACGACGAGCCCGACGTCGTGCTCCTCACGGAGCGCGGCCAGCGTCGGTACGTACTGCGGGTCTGCGATTCGTGGAACGATCACGCGCACGTCGCAGTGGTAGAGCGCGGGCGCAAGCGGATCGGCGTCGACGCCGAGCGCGACTGCACCCGCCGCGCGGAACGCGCGCGCGATGTCGACGCGCTGGCCGACCGACGTGAGCATGACGACCATCACGCGCACACAACCTCGCCGGCATCGGCTCTCGCCGGGCAAAGCCCGGCTGCGCCGGTGCCTGACCCCTCTCGCGGCGGGGTGCATCGCGCTCGGAGCTTGTCCGTACGTCGAGTACTGTCCTGCGCCCCTCGCGCTCGCCTCCCTGGCAAGCGGCGCCCGAGGAGCGCGCGTGAGATCGCGCAGGGCATCGGTGCGCAAGCGTACTCGGAGGGCTCGGCGACACAGGGGCTAAGGTCAGCGCCGTGCCGGAGCCCATTCGCATCCTGCGCGTGATCGCGCGGCTGAACATGGGCGGGCCCGCGATCCACGTCTCGAACCTCGCCGCCGGTCTCGAGACGCGTGGCTACCACACGACCCTCGTCGCCGGCAGCCTCCCTCGTGGCGAGGACTCGATGGCCTACGTCGCAGAGCGCCTGGGCGTCTCGGTCGTGAACGTGCCCGAGATCCAGCGCGAGGTCGCGCCGCTGCACGACGCGCGGGCGATCCGACGGCTCACCGCGCTGATGCGCGCCGAGCGGCCCCACATCCTGCACACCCACACGGCCAAGGCAGGCGCGCTCGCGCGAGCCGCCGCGCTCGTCGCCGGCAGCGCGCGACCGCCGATCGTCGTGCACACGTTCCACGGCCACGTGCTGAAGGGGTACTTCGGACCGGGCCGGACGGCCTTCTTTCGCCGCGTGGAGAGCTCGCTCGCGAGGACGTCGGACGTCCTCGTCGCGGTCAGCCCCGAGGTACGCGACGAGCTCGTCGAGAACGGGATCGCGCCGACCGCGAAGTTCACCGTCATCCGGCTCGGCATCCCGCTCGACGAGCGACTCGGCGACGCGACGGCCGAGCTCGACTACCGACACCTGTACGGGATCCCGCGGGATGCCTTCGTCGTCGGCTGGGTCGGTCGCATGACCGGCGTCAAGGACACGGGAGCCGTCCTCGAGATCGTGCGCGCGACGCGCGCGCGTGGGATCGACGCGGTTCTCTGCATGGTGGGTGACGGTCCCGACCGCGAACGGCTCGAGCAGCTCGCGCACGACCTCGGGATCGCCCGCTCGACGTACTTCGTCGGCTACCAGGAGGAGGTCGCGGGCTACTACCGCCTCTTCGACGCCTTCCTCCTCCCGTCGGTCAACGAAGGAACCCCCGTCAGCGCGATCGAGGCGCTCGCCTCGGGAACGCCGGTGGTCGCGACCCGCGTCGGCGGCGTGCCCGACGTCGTCCGTGACGAGCTCGACGGCTTCCTCTTCGAGCCCGGGGACACCGAGGCCGCGGCCGAGCGGCTCGCGTCACTTGCGACCGACCCGCACCTTCGCCTCCGGCTCGGCGAGTCCGGACGCGCCTATGCCCGCAAGCGCTACTCCGTCGATCGCCTCGTCGACGACGTCGACCGGCTGTACCGCTCGCTCCTCGCCGAGAAGGGGCTCGCCTAGCAGTCGACGAGCAGCTCGGAGAGCATGTGCCGCGCGACCGCGGCGAAGCCCGGATTCGTCTCGCGGTAGTACGGCAGCGCCGCGACCGCGAGGGTGAGTGCCCACCCGCGGCCACGCGCCCACATGGCGTCGTCCACGTCGAGCTCGGAGCGGAGCACGGCCCGGGCCTCCCCGGAGAGCACGCTCCACGCGGCGACGAGATCGCAGGCCGGATCGCCGCGCCCGACGAGCGCGAAGTCGATGACTGCGGTCAGACGGTCGCCGTCGACGAGGAGGTTCCCAGGCAGGAGATCGCCGTGTGCCCACACGGGGATCCCCGACCACTCGGGCGCTGCGAGCGCGGCATCCCACACGCGCGTCGCCGCGCGCACGTCGATCGTCCTCTCGAGCTGGGTCAGGCCACGACGCGTCGCCTCGTCCTGCGTCGAGAGCGGCCGGCCGCGCCTGCACTCCGGTCCGGCAAGGTCGATCGCCCGAAGTTCGCGGATGAACTTCGCGAGGTCGCGGGCGAGCCCCACGGAGTCACCGATACCGAGTGGAGGATTGCCGCCCGGGAGCCACGTGTAGACCGCCCACGGCGACGGGAAGCCCTCGCCCGCCTCGCCCCTGCGCAGCGGAACGGGGACGCTCACGGACAGGCGTGGCGCGAGCACGGGCAGCCACTCGAGCTCGCGCTCGAGCCCCCCGACCGCCCAGTGGATCCGCGGGAGGCGCACGACCATGTCTGCGCCGAGCCGGTACAACGCGTTGTCCGTCCCGCTCGAGGGGACGCGCTCGAGCGGCAGCTCCGACCAATCGGGCATCTGTGCCCGGAGCAGCCGTCGGACCAGGTCGACGTCCGTGGACACCTCGTCCACGTGCATCTTCGTGTGCACGGGAGCTAGGAGCCCTGGCGCCAGCCACCCGTCGCGCCGCGGTAGGTCCCACGGAAGAGCGCCAGCGGCGTGCGCAGAAGGATCGCGAGATCGACGCGAGGAGTCCGGTTCTCGACGTACCAGACGTCGAGCTCGATTCGCTCCGCCCACGGGAGCTCCGCGCGGCCATGGACCTGCGCCCAGCCCGTGAGTCCGGGCCTGATGTCGAGGCGGTGGCGCTGGTGCTCGTCGTACTGCTCGACCTGGTAGCGAAGCGTCGGGCGCGGGCCGATGACGCTCATGTCCCCGCGCAGGATGTTCCAGAGCTGCGGCAGCTCGTCGATCGACGTGCGGCGGAGGATGCGGCCGACGCGCGTGATCCGGCGATCCCCCTTGTCGACGGCGTACCCTGCGCCGATGCTCTCGGCGCCGACGACCATCGTGCGGAGCTTCAGCACGTCGAAGTCGACGCCGTCCTTGCCGACGCGCGTCTGGCGGTACAGCACCGGGCCGCGGTCCTCGAGCTTCGTCGCGAGCGCGGCGAGCGCGATGAGTGGGCTCGTGAGCGCCAGGCCGACCCCGGCCACGGCGACGTCGGCTGCGCGGTTCACCGCGTGCCCTTCGCCTTGTCCCAGGTCTGGGGCGTCCCCGAGCGGAGGTAGGCGACGAGCGCCGACAGGGTCGCCTTCGTGACGACGTAGTAGTAGTAGGCGAGCCGCGCCCCGGGCACGGGAAGCCGCGCCTTGCCCGCGGCGGCGAGGCCGAAGTCGACGAGCTGCAGGACCAGGAAGACGCGGTAGAAGCGGCTCCGCGTCACGAGCATGAGGTTCGAGACGACGAGGCCGATGTGGAGGATCCCGGTCGAGTAGCGCAGCACGCGGTGCGAGAACAACTGGGCGAGGTACAGGGGGCGGCTCGGCCGGAACGCGCGCCCGGTCAGGATGTGGCCGAGAGCGCGCGAGATCGTCCGCACCTTGCGCCCGTACTCGTCCTCGGGCTCCGCGGCGGGCTTCTCGACCGCGACCGCGGCGGGCTCGTAGACCGCGCGCAGGCCCATCTGCTCCATGAGGTACGGGAAACCGAAGTCGTGGCCGAACTTGGGGTCGTCCTCGACGTACGCATCGCGCTTCACGGCGTAGATGGCGCCGTTCCCGGCGGTGATCGAGCTCGCCGTCGACTCCTGCTCGCGCACCCACATCTCGTAGCGCCAGTAGGCGCCTTCCATGTTCGCGCCGTCGGGGCTCTCGAGCCGGAGCTGGCCGCAGACGTACCCGACCTCGTCGTCGGCGAGGTTCGCGACGAGCGAGCGAAGCGCGTCGGGCTTCCACTCGCTGTTCGCGTCGGTGAACGCGAGGACGTCGCTCGACGTCTCGTTCACGGAGCGGTGCTGCGCCGCGACCTTGCCCTCTCGCGGGCACTGCAACAGCCGCACGCGATGGTTCTCGGCGGCGATCTCACCGACGATCGCGTCCGTGAGGTCTGTCGACCCGTCCGACGCGACCACGATCTGCAGGGCATCCGAGGGGTAGTCGAGCGCGAGCGCGTTCTCGATGCGACGACGAATGACCGCCTCCTCGTTGTGCGCCGAGACGACGAGCGCCACCGACGGCGTCTGCTCGGCCTTGTGCACGGGCCGCGGGCGCGTTCGCGCGAGGACCCCCATCGCGACCGGATACCCGACGTGTGTCCACGCCAGCCCTCCGAGCGACGCCCAGAACGCGGTGCGCGCGCTCACGCCGCGAGCATCTCTCGCACGAGCGCCCGATACCGCTCCATCGCGACGACGCGGTCGGCCTCCTCCTCGACGTACGCGCGTCCTCGCCGGCCCATCTCGGCGAGGTCGAACCCTCCCTCGGACGCCTCGCGGATCGCACGCGCCAGGACGTCGGGCCGCGCGGGCGGAATGACGACGCCACAGCCGATCTCACGCACGAGGCGCGCCGTCTCGCTCGCGTCGTCGGCCGCGACGATGACGGGCCGGCCGGCGGACAGGATCCCGTAGAGCCGGCTCGGCACGACGTAGCCTGCGAGCCCCTTCGCGAGTCCGACGACGTGCACGTCGGCACTCGACAGCGAGAGCGGGAGACGAGCGCGCTTCTGGTACGGCAGGAAGCGCACCGCCTCCGTGACCTCGAGGCGCTCCGCGAGGTCGACCATCTCGCCGTGCCTCGCGCCGAAGCCGGCGATGACGATGCGCACGTCGTCGCGGTCGCGGAGGAAGGTCGCGGCCCGCACGAGGCTGTCGAGGTCCTGCGCGTGACCCACGTTCCCGGAGTGCATGACGACGAAGTTCCCGACGAGGCCGTGCCGAGCGGCCCACTCGTTGTCGCGAGGCTGGGGCGTGATCGCGCGCGTGTCGACCCAGTTCGGGATGACGCGAAGCCGCTCGGGCGGCGCTCCTTTCGCCTCCAGCCGGTCGCGCATCGTCTCGCCGATCGCGACGATGCGGTCCGCGCGGCGCAGGTACGCCCCGACGAGCCCTCGGAGCACGCCGATCACGGCGGGATTCCGGAGGCGGTCGAGCTCGGTCGCGATCTCCGGGAACACGTCCTGGCTGATGACGAGCACCGGCGCTCCGACGCGCTTGCCGACGAGGACGCCGAGGTCGCCGATGATCGGCGGATCGGTCATGCACAGCACGAGGTCGGGCGCGGGGCCCGAGAGTGCGTGGCGCAGCGCCGACCCGAGATACGAGAAGTAGTTCACGGCGCGCCGGCCGAGCTCCGAGCGCTCGTACGAGGTCGAGGAGACCCGGATGATGCGAACCCCGTTGTGCTCGATCTCCCGCGGCTCGTCCTCGTGGCCGTGCAGGACCCCGGTCACGACCTCGACGTCGTAGTCCTCCGCGAGCGCCTCGCAGAGCTCGGTGAGGAGATGTGCGGTCGCCTCGACGCCGGGCCAGTAGTACTGGTTCAGGACGAGAATCCGTTGCCTGGACACGCGATCAGGCTACCGCCGATCCGTGACCGCCTCTCGCACGGCGTCGAGGAATCCCTCGACGCTCGGCCCGTAGCCCCAGTCGGCCGCGAGCTCGCGTGAGCGCGCGCCTTGCGTGCGCCTGAGCTCGGGGTCGGCGGCGAGCTCGCTGAGCGCAATGGCGGCCGCCTCGACGTCGCGGGCCTGCACGAGGCGGCCGTTCTCGCCGTCGCGGAGGAGGTCGTGCGCTGCGCCGACCCGGTCCGAGAGGACGAGCGGAAGCCCGCACGCGGCTGCCTCGTTGACGACGACGGCCCAGGGCTCGCGCTCCGACAGAAGCGCGAAGACGTCCGCGGAGGCATAGAGCTCGACGATCCGCTCCCATTCGACGTCGCCGGTGAGGACGAGACGGACTCCCAGGTCACGCGCCAGCGCGACGAGGCCGCTGCGCTGCGGTCCTTCCCCGGCCGCGACGAGAATCAGCCGCGGATCGTCCGCCGCAGCAATGGCACGCACGAGCGTGTCGAGGCCCTTCTCGCGCGCGAGCCTGGCGACCGAGAGCACAACGACGTCGTCGTCGTCGGCGCCGAGCATGCGCCGCAGATCGGGCCGGCTGTCCGCGAGCTGGTCGACCTGGTCGCCGAACCGTTCCACGTCGACGGTGTTCGCGAACACACGTACCCGCTCGGAGCGCGCTCCGCGGGCGATCATCGAGTCGCGGGCGAGCGTGCCGGTGACGAGCAGTCCCGCGGCCCGCTCGACGATCGGCGGGACGACGGTCCCCTTGACCGTGCGCCGCCACCCCGAGCGCGGGCCCTCGTCGTGGCTCTCGACGACGAGCAGGTAGGGCACTCCCTTGAGGCCGCACCACGTGATCGCCGCCTGGGCCGCGAACGTGCTCCAACCGGAGACGACGACGACGTCGGGCCGAATGCCGGTCAGCGCGCCGACGACGCCGGGCGTGACCGGGTAGTCGTGGTGGAGGATGCGCTCCGCGCCGGGGATCCGCACGCCGCGAAGGAAGACCGACGGATGCTTGGGCTCCACGCGCCACGAGCGACCGGCCACCGTGTCGGCGGCGTAGATCACGGTCAGGTCGAGCTCGGGCTGCGCCGCGACGCGGTCGAGGAGCGGCGCCCGGTACGGCGTCGGCTCCGGAAAGACCGCCGCCACGCGCACGGGCAGGCCGTCGCCGCCGGCGAGCCGACGGAGCCACCCGTCCGCCTCACGTCGTGGTGCGCTCCCTCGCCGCCGTTCCACCCGGCGTCCGAGCGCATGTGCGGGGAGCGCCGGATCGAACCTCAGCGCCGTCGCCGCGGCGCGCGCACGCTGCGAGCCGCTCAGCCGGTCCGCCAAGCGCAGCAGCGCCCGCGCTGCCTGTGGTCGCGCGCCCGCACCCACGGAGCTCCCGAACGCATCGACGAGCCGGTCGAAGGCGTCCACGGCAGCGTCGGCGCTCTCCGGAGCGACCTCCTCGCCCGCGCCGACGCGCCATACGAGCTCGACCTCCTCAGGGGAGAGCTCGGGCGCGACGACAGTGATCGCCCGGCGCCCGACCCGCAGCTGGCATTCGCGCTGGAGCTCGCGGCGGCGCTGCGACGCCTGTTCCGGGTGGACGCGGTAGAGAACGAGCGGGTAGGGCACGTTGTCACCCTCGGCTCGCTCGAGCAGGCGCGACCACAGGTCGTAGTCCTCGCTCTCCTCGAAGCCCGTGTCGTAGCGAAGGCCGTTGCGGTCGAGGACATCGCGCTCCACGAGAACCGTGGGATGGAGGAACGGCGAGCTGAAGAGCGCGGCCCAGCGGACTTCGACCTGCCCCGCCGGCATGGCGTGCACCCGTCCCGCCCTGCCGCTCGCGTCGATCTCGAGGGCGCCGGACCCCACGATCGCGATCGTCGGGGTACTCCGTATCCGCGCCAGCTGCATCTCGAGCCGCCGCGGCATCGCGACGTCGTCCGCGTCGAGCCTGGCGACGTACGTCCCACGCGCCTCGTCGAGGCCGCGGTTGAGGGAGCCGGCGAGCCCGAGGTGCGCGTCGTTGCGAAGCACCCGCAGGCGCTGGTCATCGGCACCGGCGAGGATCTCGGGCGTCGCATCGGTCGATGCGTCGTCGACGACCACCAGCTCGAGGTCCGAGAACGTCTGTCCGAGCACGCTCGCGAGGGCCGTTCCGAGATACGCCTCGCCGTCGCGAACGGCGAGGAGGACGGTGACGAGCGGGGCGGTCGGCACGGACCTGCCGTAGCCTACGGCCCGTGTCGCGCGAGCTTCCGTCGTTCGACCTGGTCGTGGCGACGGTCGGCCGAAGCGAGGAGCTGGAGCGCCTCCTCGGCTCGCTCGAGGCACAGCAGTACGCACGCCTGAGGGTTGTCGTCGTCGACCAGAACGAGGACGAGCGGCTCGCTCCGATCCTCGCGGAGCGAGCGCTGGAAGTCCGCCACATCCGCGCCGCGCGCGGGCTGGCCCGTGCCCGGAACGCCGGCCTCGCCCTCGCCGAAGGCGACGTCGTCGCATTCCCCGACGACGACTGCACGTATCCGGCGGGACTGCTCGCCGAGGTCGCACGCAGGCTCGCCGCCGACGAGTCGCTTGGAGGCATCAGCGGCAGGGTCGAAGACGAGTCCCGCGCGTCGTCGGCGTCGTGGAAGCGCGACGCGGCGGACCTCGATCGGGAGAACGTCTGGAACCGCGTGAACTCTGCGGCGCTCTTCCTGCGCCGAAGCGTCGTCGAGCGTGTCGGGACGTTCGACGAGCGCCTCGGTCTCGGCTCGGGCGAGCCGTGGTCGTCGAGCGAGGAGATCGACTACGTCGTTCGCGCGATTGGCGCCGGTGCGCGGATCGCGTACGACCCGTCCGTCGTCGTCCGACACCGCGTCGTACCCGACGACGCTGCGGTCGGCTACCGGGACGGCGCCGGCGTGGGCTACATCCTCCGCAAGCACGGCTACTCCCCGCGCACCGTCGCCCGCATGATGGTTCGGCCAATCGGCGGCGCGCTCGTGTCCCTCGCGCGGCTCGACGCCGCCCGCAGCCGCTACTACGCCGCGTCGCTTCGCGGCCGCGTGCGGGGCTACCGCGCGACGAGTTCCTCGAACAGCACGGCGTGACGGTCGAGCCACGGCTCGAGCGCGAAGAGCTCGACCACACGTCCGCGCGCCGCGGCCGAGTACCGCGCACGGTCGGCGAGCACCGCCCGCACGGCGTCGGCAAGCGCATCCGGGCTCGGCGGCTCGTCGCGCTCGTACCCATCGGGATGCGGGACGCCGATCCCAGCCTCGTCCCCGACGAGCTCCGGGACGCCGCCGCTCCGCGGGTAGACGACGGGTAGACCGGAGGCCATCGCCTCGAGCACGACGCTGGGGCACGGGTCGTTCACCTTCGTGTGCAGGAGCAGGTGCGCACGGCGGAAGACCGACGGTGCGTCGCTCTGCGCGTAGCGGCCGAGCACGTGGACACGGCCGGCGAGACCGAGCGCGTCGACGAGCGGCTCGACCGGCACGACGAGGCTGCCCGTGACGAGCAGCTGCGCGTCCGGCTCGGCGGGAACGAGGGCGGCGAGCGTCCGCAGGGCGAGCTCGAGCCGGTAGGCCTGGGTCTGGTCGCCGCCGAGCAGCAGCACGGGGCCGTCATTGGGCCCGTGCTCGGGCGGCGTGAAGCGCTCGACGTCGACCGCGTTGTGCAGGACCTCCGTGGTGCCGCGCGCGCGCCCGACCCACTCGTCTGCAGAGCGCTGGCAGAACTCGCTCTGGTAGAGCACGTGCTCAGCAGCTTCGAGGAGAGCGCGGATCGGCTCATTCACGCCCTCCGTCTCCACGCCTGCCCAGCCGGGATACCCGACGCCGTCCTGGTTCAGCACGACCGGTATCTCGCGGCGACGTGCGAGCCGCAGCAGCGCGTTCAGGTCGCGCGGGATCCAGTTCGACGCCAGGTAGAGGAGCGAGAAGTCGGTCGGATGGTTGGGGAAGCGGGTCGCGAGGCGCTGGATCTTCGCGGTGCCGCCTGCGACCGCGTCGCCCGGTGCGGGAACGCGGTCGTGGCCGTAGAAGACGCGGACCCCTGGAGCGGGCTTCCCGGCGGCGGCCAGCCGGGCCCAGCGCGCGCCGGCACGGGCGTAGCGACCGGCTCGCGCGAGGTCAGCCATCGCTCGTGACCAGTTGCGCGAGGAGCGCGTCCCAGGCGGGATCGAGCTGCACGTATGCGTAGCCCTGTGCGGTCACGCGGCCCACGGCGGCGAGCGACGTCGCGAGCTCCGTGTCGTCGCGCAGCCGCAGGACGGCACCGGCGATCGCTTCCGCGTCGTCGACGTCGACCACGAGCGCGCTCTGACCGTCTGCGACGATCTCCTGGGCCTGTCCGACGCGGGTCGTGACGAGCGGGACGCCCGAGGCGAGCGACTCGAGGACGCCCTTCGGGCCGCCCTCCTGGCGTGAGGCGACGACGTAGACGTCGAGCGCCTGGTACGCGCGAGCGAGCTCCGTCCGATCCTTCGCGAGGACATGCCGGTTCGAGATGCCGCGCCGGGTGAGCTCGGAACGCACGTAACCGCGCGCCGGCCCGGTCAGCAGCACGTGGAGACCGCCGACCTCGGCGGCAAGGCGCTCGAGCGCCGCGACGAGCACGTCCGGGCCCTTCACGAGCTTTGGCTCGAGCCCCTCGCCCCACCCAACGCCGTCCTTCTGGAACGAGCCGACGACGAATGCGTCGGGCGGCAGGTCGAGCGCTGTCCGGGCAGCCACCCGACGCTCGTGGTCGACGAGCGGGAAGTGCTCGAGGTCGATCCCGATCGGGACCATGTGCACCGCACCGGGATCGACGCCGGCCTCCAGGACGAGGTCCCGCATCTCGGCGTGGGTCACCTGGATCGCCGCGAGGCGACCCGGCGCCGAGCACAGGGTCTCGAACGCCCGGTCGAACTCGGGGTATCCCGGGGTGCCGGGTCGTCCGTGCAGGTACGCAGTGCCCAGCCGATGCGACGTCTCGAGCCAACGCGGCTGCAGCGCCTCGAAGTGGCTCGTGAGAAAGACGGACTGATGGCTTGCGAACCGGGCCCAGTCCCGCGGTGCCACCTCGTAGCCGAGCCGAGCTGCCGTCTCCTCCAGGTGACTGGCGTCCTCGTCGACCGACCAGGCGGTCCGCTCGCCGACGGCGAAGAGGTGCGAGTGCGGCTCCCAGCCACGCGTCCGTGCGCCCACGTAGCGACGCGCGACTGCCCGGGCCGGAGGAACGAAGAGCGACCGAGCGCTCACCCGCGGAGCACCTCGAGGTAGCGGTCCGCGACCTCCGCGATCGGGCTCACGTGGATCGCAGCCCGCCGCTCGTCCAGCTCCGCGACCAGCCGATCCAGGGCATCCGCAACCTCGTCGGGCCCCGTGAACGGGACGCCCGCCTCCCCCACCAGCTCCGGGTGGCCTCCGCTCGCCCGGAACACCGCGGGCAGACCGCTCGCCAGCGCCTCGAGCAGGGCATTCGAGCACGGGTCGTTACGGCTCGGCGCCAGGAAGACGTCGCTCCGCCGGAGCTCCTCGGCGAGCGGCTCCGTCGGGATCGGGCCGAGGACGCGAATGCGGTCGAAGGCCCCCTCCGTGCGTCCCGCGAACGTCACCTCGTAGCGGTCCAGATCGACGTTGCGGTCGAGCCACGCGAGGACGTCGCCGCCCTTGTTCGGGTTGTCCGACCAGCTCGACGCGATGACGCGCACGCGCCGCCCCGCGAGCGGCTCGCGCTCGGCGGACGGATGGAACACGGCGGGGTCGACGGTGTTCGAGACGACGTGCGGCTCCACGAGCTCGATGCCCAGTGCCCGGTGCGCCTCGAGGCTGTAGCGGGATTGCACGATCGTCGCGTCGGCGAGAGCTGCGTTGAGCTCGGCGATACGCGCGTCGGTGCCGTCGTCGTAGCCACGGTACGTCCCGATCGGCCCGTCGACACGGTGCACGAAGCGCACGTCGCCTCGTGCGAACCGGCGGAGGCGGCGGAAGTCGAAGTTGAACGAGTTGAACAGGCACGCCGTCGTCCCGGGCGAGATCGTGTTGAGCTCGACCGTCAGGCCGCGTCGCGCGAGCTCGGCGAGAAGCGCGCGCAAGAACTGGTGCCCGCCGCCGGTCGGCGGCGGAGCGAACTCGTGGAAGAGCGCGAGGTCGGCTCCATCCCCGCCGCGCCGTGACCGCCCGACGTCGAGCTCCGTGTGGAGCTCGCGCGACACACGCGAGATCGCTCCGCGGGTGCGCGCGTACACGCCGTGCAACGTCACCGGACCGCCCCTCGCTCCACAGCGGCGGTCAGCAGTCGACCGAGCACACTCGTGTACGCCGCCCACGACAGGTGGCGCTCGACCGTGTCCCGCGCTCTCGCGCCGAGACTCGTGGCGCGCACCGGGTCGTCGAGCAGTCCGCGCACGGCGTGCTCGAGCGCGGACAGGTCGTCCGGGGCCACGAGGCGGCAGTTCCCGTCGTCCTCCAGGTGGTAGCCGCGAGCGATCGCGGCGGTCTGCGTGACGACGACGGGCTTTGCGCAGGCCATCGCCTGGAGCAGCGTCGTGGTCGCCCCCGAGTAGGAGTTCTCGCGCACGGGCAGTGCGACCACCCTGGCGCCGAGCAGACACTCGCGGATGCGCTCGAATGGGACGTCGACCTCGAGCGCGAGGTTCGCGGGCAACGAACCGAGCTCGCGCGCGTTGTCGGACGACCCGACGATGCGGAACGCCAGGTCCGGGAGCCGCCGGGCGAGCTCG
>DASTWH010000421.1:0-8825 GCA_035758735.1 Gaiellaceae bacterium | reverse complement strand
ATCGGCCCGGCGGGCAGCTGCCCCGGGGCGAAGTCGGAGCGCAGCAGTGACCGCGCGAGCGAGCACGCTCGCACGTTGACGAGGAGGCGGTCACACGTGGTGACCGCCTCCGTCACGAGAGCGTCAAATGGTCGCGGTCAGGCGGCGTAGCAGAGGACGTAGAGCGAGAACGTGTGGTCCTCTCCGTCCCGCGCGTTGTTCGCGCCCTTCGCGGTGAATCCGGTGACGGGCCCGGTGCCCGTGAACACCGGCTTCATGTAGACGGTCGCGAGCTCGAGATCGTTCGCGTCCGCGCTCCAGCCGGTCCCGGCGGACATCGCCCGCTCGCCGGAGTTGCAGTTCACGTTGACCGTCCGCGTGACCCAGAAGCCGTTCGGCCCGCCTATGCCGGCGTCGGAGGCCGAGCCCGGCACGTTGATCGAGGCCTGGCGCACGGTGACGGCGCCGATCACACCGGCTGGACCAGCGGGTCCCGTAGCACCCTGCGGCCCAGCGGGACCTTGCGGTCCGATCGGCCCGGCGGGCAGCTGCCCCGGGGCGAAGTCGGAGCGCAGCAGTGACCGCGCGGCGACCTTCGACGAGTTGACGGCGTTGTTCCTGATCTTGGCGTTGGTGACGGCGCTGTCCTTCAGCTGCGGCGTGCCGACGCTGTTCCTCGCGACCTGCGTCGCGGCCGCGATGCCGGTACCGCTGAGAGCGACGAGGAGCGCGAGGCACGCGACCACCATTGCCGGCGAGGGCCGGCGCCAAAGCTGCTTCATGTCCTACCCCTTTCTCGTGGCATGCCTGCGCTGTGAGGCTACCCCCGCTGTCGGCGGGTCCCCCTTTGGCTTACGTTTCCCGTACACAGACGAGAATCGACTCGAAGTACTCGCCTGCCCTGCGGCCCGTCCGGCGGTTGACGTGACGTTCGAGGCGATCGACCAGCGTCAGAGAACTGCGCTCGAGGATCTGCGGATAGAGGTCCCGGCGGTCGTTGACCACGACGATCACCGGCGAGTCCGGATCGAGCCGCTGCGACTGCGCTTCGAGCACGCGCGCGATCCCGTCGACGTAGTCCTCGATCGCGCGGCGGCTCGTGCCGCGCGCCGCGGCGCCCAACTCGCGGTCGCGGCGATCGTCGAGGTCGAGCAGCTCGTATGCGTAGCGATGCTGCTCGTGGTAGTCGATGAGCCCGGGGTAGGGCGGGGACGTGACGATCGCGGAGAACGTCCCGTCGAGCCCGACCTCTCCCGAGTCGCCGTGCACGACGTCGGCGCTGCGCCCGGGCGCCCGGACGCGCTGGAAGTCCTTGATCCGCTGCAACGTGTCCAGGAGGTACCGGGTGAGGAACTTGCCCGCCTCCTGGACGGGGACGCACTCGCGCCGATGCTTGTGGCACCAGTAGGGCTCGCGCTGCGGCACACGTGGAAAGTCGAGATCGAAGTGCGTCGTGAGCCGCGCCGACCGCGCAGCCCGAGCGAGGACGACCCTGAGCACGTCCGCATGCTCGTAGTCGCACAGCAGCGAGCGAAAGTGGAGGAGCTCGGCGGCCGCCTTGGGAGCGAACCACGCTCCCACGTAGCCGCGCGGACGACGCTGCGAGCAGCCGCCGCGAGTGACGATGTCCCTGATCTCGGTCTCGAGCTGGAAGAGGTCGTAGCGGGTCGTCTTGACGCGCATCAACAGACAGTTGAACGCAGCGACGTCGATGCCGACGGCGTCGTAGCCCGACTCGAGTGCCTGGACGAGTGTCGTTCCCGAACCTGCGAACGGGTCGAGGACGCGGCCGCCCGGCTTGACGTAGCGCCCGAGCAACGCCTCGACCAGCTGCGGCACGAACTTTCCGAGGTAGGGATGGAGACGGTGCACGTGCTTCGTACGCTCGCGCTCCGGGAGCTCACGCTCCGACCAGGAGAGGTGGAGGTCGCCGGAGAGCTCGCGGTACAGCGCCGCCTGCGTCGGAGCCATGCAGGCTCCTTCGACGGCTCGGTCCGCGGTCCTACGTCAGCGGGACGCGCTCCACGCGGCGGCCGCGCACCCCTGCGGCCTCGAACTCGACGTCGAGTTCGGCGAGCTGCGGCTGGGTCGCGAGCCATCCTGCAGCCGCGGTGCGGACGCGGCGCAGCTTCTCGTCGTCGATCATCTCGAACGGATGGCCGAACGCGGCGCCGCCCTTCTCCTTCACCTCGACGATCAGGACGCGGCCACCGCGACGCAGCACGAGATCGAGCTCGTAGCGCCCGACGCGGGCGTTCGCTGCGAGAAGCCTGTACCCGCGAAGCCGATAGTGGCGAAGGGCGATCCGCTCGCCGCGGTTCACGCTCTCGACCTACGCAGCGTCTTGCGCGTAGCAGCGAGCCTGGAACGAGCGGCGGTGAAGCTCGGACGGACCGAAGGCCCTGACCGCCGTGTTGTGCGCGGGTGTGATGTAGCCGACGTGCGATACGAAGCCGTAATTCGGGTAGAGCGCGTCGAGGCGCCTCATGACACGGTCGCGGACGACCTTGGCAACGATCGACGCCGCAGCGATCGCGGCGCTGCGCGCGTCTCCGTCGACGATCGCCCTGTGCGGAGGAGCGGACGGGCCGAGCCGAAAGCCGTCGACGAGGCACACCTCCGCCGGCGGATGGAGATCCGAGAGCACCGCCCTGAGCCCGGCGAGGTTCGAGCGATGCAGGCCGTTCCGGTCGATCGTCCCGACGGGAACGACGCGGACGCTGATCGCGGCCGCGCATGCTCCGACGGCCTCGTACAGCGTCTCGCGGTCCTCAACGGAGACCTGTTTCGAGTCGTTCAGGCTCGCGAGCGGTCGGACCCGCGGTCCCCGCAGCTCGTCGTAGTCGAAGAGGACACCTGCAACCACGAGCGGACCGGCGAGCGATCCACGACCTGCCTCGTCGGCTCCGGCAACGAAGCGTGCGTCGAGCTTCCGATCGAACCCGAGAAGCCGCTGGCCGCTGGATCGAGCCACGCGGCCGAGAATAGTCGCTAGCTCTGTCGGAGCTCGCGGACGCGCGCCTTCTTCCCCACTCTCTTGCGCAAGTAGTAGAGCTTCGCGCGGCGCACGTCGCCGATCGAGGCGACCTCGAGCTTCTCGATCTTCGGCGAATGGAGCGGGAACGTCCGCTCGACGCCGACGCCGAACGACTGCTTGCGGACCGTGAAGGTCTCACGAAAGCCGGAGCCCTGGCGCTTGATGCAGATGCCCTCGAAGACCTGGATCCGCTGGCGGCTTCCCTCGATCACCTTGAAGTGGACGCGCAGCGTGTCGCCCGCCTTGAACTGCGGCAGGTCCGTGCGCATGTTGCGCTGCTCGAGGCTCTCGATGACGCTGTTCATAGGAGAGGGTGGCCCGAAGGCCGACGCGGCATGTTAGCGGAACGAAATCCGCTGAGGCGGCCAGTAGGTCATGAAGACCTCGCCGATGATGTTCCCGCGAGGCACCGATCCCCATACGCGCGAGTCGCACGACTGCGAGCGGTTGTCCCCCATGACGAAGTAGGAGCCCGCGGGGACCTTCCACGACTCCTCCGGGCCGATGTCGCGGCGGTCGTTCTCGATGTACGGCTCGTCGAGCCGCTTCCCGTCGACGTACACGTAGGCCGCCCCGCGCCGCAGGCGGACCTGCACGCGCTCGCCCGGCAGGCCGATGATGCGCTTGACGAAGGTGCCTCCGGCCCCGCACTTCGCTTTCGCGGCGGGGGGTGTCTCGAAGACGATCACATCGCCTCGATGCGGATCTCGGAAGTGGTAGATGAAGCGGTTCGCAAGGACGCGATCGGAGAAGCGAGCCTCGCAGCCGGCAGCCGGACGGGCGCAATGGAGCGTCGGCTCCATCGACGAGGACGGGATGCGGTACGGATTGACGACCCAGGCCTTGATCGCGAGGACGATCGCGATGGCGCCGACGATCGTGACGATCCAGTCGACGGCGATCCGGAGGCGTCGCGGGAGGCGGCCCGTGACCCGGTCGAGCGGGTGGTGGAACTCGTGCTCGGACGACCGGAGGTGCGCGGTTCCGGGCGGTGGCGGCGGCCAGGAGAACGGCGGCGCCGGGGGCGGCGGCTGCTCGAACTGCCTGGGCATCCGCCAGTCCGCGTCGGGTCGGCCGTCGGCCAACTCGGAAGCGGCGGTTGCCGGCGGTGTGCGCTCCTCGGTATCGCTCACGATGCTGCCCTGACCTGTTCCCGCCTCCACGCCTCGATCCTGCCGTGATCGCCCGAGAGCAGGATCTCCGGGACCTCCCAGCCACGAAACTCGGCCGGGCGCGTGTAGTGCGGATACTCGAGCCCGCCGTCGAGCGCCGCCGAGAAGCTCTCGATCTCCCCCGAGCCCGCGGTGAGAGCGCCGGGGAGCCTGCGTGCAATCGCGTCGACGACCGCGAGCGCAGGGATCTCGCCTCCCGACAGCACGTACGGGCCGATGGAGACGACATCGGTGCACAGGTGGTCGAGGATCCGTTGATCGAACCCCTCGAATCTCGCCGAGAGGAGCGTGAGCGCATCCTCAGCCGCGAGCTCCTCGACGAGATCCTGGTCGAGCTGCGCTCCCTGCGGTGAGAGCGCGATGACGCGGTGGCCCGGGATGCCGCCGTAGGCGGCGTCGAGCGCCGCGGCGACGACGTCCACGCGCAGGACCATCCCAGGCCCGCCGCCGTACGGATCGTCATCCACCTGGCCCGCCGTCAACGGTGTCGAATCGCGGTAGTTGAAGACACGCAGCTCGAGCTCGGTGCCGAGGACGGCTGCAAGAGGGCGGCGCTCCCGAATCCACGCGAACGCGTCGGGGACGAGCGTGAAGACGTCGAGACGCACGACGGCGAACCGTAGCCGTCAGCCAGTGAAGCCGGGATTGAGAAGGATGCGGCGGCCCGCGACGTCGATCTCGCGGATGCAGTCCTCGACGAGCGGCAGGAGGAGACCGGAATCGAGCTCGAGGACGTCGTTCGCGGGGCCGGGCAGGACGTCGCGGACCGCGCCCACGCGGGCGCCGTTCTCGTCGAAGACGTCGAGCCCGACGAGATCGGCGACGTAGAACGAGTCGTCCGGCAGGTCGGGCAGCGCGTCCCGGCGGACCGACAGCTCGGCGCCACGCTGGACCGGCCGGTCGAGCTTGATCGCGAGACGGCGACCTCCTACCTGTCGCGTGACCTCCACGCGGGCAGGAGCACCGTCCACGATCAGCTCCGCACCGACCTCGAACCGTCCTTCCTCCTCGCTCGCCTGCTCGACGACGAACGCGCCATCGACGCCGTGTGGGCGCCCGACTCGCCCGACGAGGACGAGGTCGTCGCCGGGCTCAGTCGGCAATCTCGAGGATGTAGCGCTCGTCGGCGCGGGCCCCGCCTGCGCGGACGACGCTGCGCAGCGCGCGGGCGATCCGTCCCTGTTTCCCGATCACCTTGCCGACGTCGTCCGGCGCGACGTGGAGATGGAAGACGATCGCGTCCTCGCGCTCCTCCTTCTCGACGCGGACGGCGTCGGGCTCGTCGACGAGCCCTCGTGCGAGCCACTCGAGGAGCTCGGCCACGCCGTTTCTCAGCCCGAGATGCCGGCGGCCTTGATGAGCCGCGACACCGGTGCGGTGGGCTGGGCGCCCTTCGAGATCCAGTCGTTGATCTTCGCCTCGTCGAGGTCGATCGTCGACGGATCCGTCTGCGGGTTGTAGCGCCCGACGATCTCGATGAAGCGGCCATCGCGCGGCGAGCGGGAGTCGGCCACGACGACGCGGTAGATGGGGTTCTTCTTGGAGCCGACGCGAGTCAGCCGGATCTTCACTGCCATGTGCTGTCTGTGCCTTTCTCGTGGATGAAGCCGGAAGGCTAGCGCCTCGGGCCGCCCACCCCCGGCGGGAGCGTCGGCATCTTCCCCTTCCCGACCTGCTTCATCATCTTCGCCATCTGCTTGCGGGCGGCCATGAGCTTGTTCACCTCGTCGAGCGACGTGCCACTCCCTGCCGCGATCCGCCGGCGCCGCTGCATCGAGATCACGTGCGGCATGCGGCGCTCCTGCGGAGTCATCGAGAGCACGATCGCCTCGACGCGTCCGAGCTGCTTCTCGTCCAGGTCGAGACCCTGGAGCTGCTTCCCCATCCCGGGGATGAGCTTCATGACGCCCTGCAACGGCCCCATGCGGCGGATCATCCGGTAGCTCGCGAGGAAGTCGTCGAACGTGAACTCGCCAGCACGGATGCGCTTCTCCATCTCGGCCTGCTCGTCGACCTCGACCGCGGCCTCCGCCTTCTCGATGAGCGTCAGGACGTCGCCCATGCCGAGGATCCGCGAGGCCATGCGATCCGGATGGAAGTACTCGAGCTGGTCGAGCTTCTCACCGACCGAGACGAGCTTCACGGGTCGGCCGGTCACCGCGCGCACGGAGAGCGCGGCACCGCCGCGGGCGTCCCCGTCGAGCTTGGTGAGGACGACGCCGTCGAAGGCGATGCACTCCTGGAACGCGAGCGCGACGTTGACGGCCTCCTGACCGGTCATCGCGTCGAGCACGAGCAGGACGTTCGTCGGCTTCGTCTCGGAGGCGACACGCTCGAGCTCTGCCATGAGCTCCTCGTCGACGTGCAGCCTGCCGGCGGTGTCGAGCACGACGACGTCGAGCCCTTCCTTGCGCGCGGCCTCGACACCGAGCCGCGCGGCTGCCACCGGGTCGCTGCGGTCGAGCGCATAGACGGGAAGCTGGACCTGCTTCCCGAGCTGGTCGAGCTGGTCGACCGCAGCCGGGCGCTGGAGGTCACAGGCCACCAGTGCGGGCCGCTTGCCCTCCCGACGGAGCATCAGGCCGAGCTTCGCCGCAGCAGTTGTCTTGCCCGAGCCCTGTAGGCCGGCGAGCAGGATGACCGTCGGAGGACGTCCGAAGGCGAGCCTCGAGTCGCCCGAGCCCATGAGCGTCGTGAGCTCCTCGTGGACGATCTTCACGACCTGCTGGCCAGGGGTGAGGCTCTTCAGGACGTCCTGGCCGAGCGCGCGCTCCTTGACGGTGTTCGTGAAGTCGCGTGCGACCTCGAGGTTGACGTCCGCCTCGAGGAGCGCGAGGCGGATCTCGCGCATTGCCTTCGAGATCGCCTCCTCGTCGAGGCGGCCACCACGACCCAACCCACCGAGGGTCGCCTGCAGCTTGTCCGAGAGCGTGTCGAACACGGCCGGACAGTGTACGTCGCGGCATTCGGCTCCTAGACTCGCCCGGATGGCGCCCCCGCCTGGATTTCCCACCGGAACCGTGACCCTGGTGTTCGCGGACGTCGAGGGCTCGACGCGGCTGCTCAACCTCCTCGGCGAAAGGTTCGCCCCCGCACGAGCCCGGATGCGCGAACTCGTTCGCGAGGCGGCTCGCGCACATGACGGCGCGGAGGTCGACTGGGCGGGTGACGGCGTCTTCCTCGCGTTCACGCGAGCACGGGACGCCGTGGCCGCTGCCGCCCAGATCCACCGCTCGCTCGGCGCAGAGCCGTGGCCCGACGACGAGGCACATCGACTTCGGGTCGGGGTACACACGGGCGAGCCGGAGCTCGGCGACGAGGGCTACGTCGGGATCGACGTCGTCATCGCGGCTCGCATCTGTGGTGCGTCCCACGGGGAACAGGTCGTCGTTTCGCAGGCCACCCGCGACGTCTCCGGAGAGACTCCGATCGCGGAGGGCTCGTACCGCCCGCTCGGCCGACATCGGCTGAAGGATGTCGCGGCGGCAGTCCAGCTCTTCCAGCTCGTTGCCCCCGGGCTTCGCGAGGACTTCCCGCCGCTCAAGACGCTGACGGCGACGAGCCTCCCTGCCCTTCACCACCGGCTCGTCGGCCGCGAGGACGCACTGGAGAGGGTCGAGCACCTGCTCGACGAGGTGCGCGCGCGAGTCGTCACCATCACCGGCCCCGGCGGCGCGGGCAAGAGCCGCCTCGCGCTCGAGGTGGCGGGTCGCGCCGCCCTCGACCGCCCGGTACACCTCGTCGGGCTCGCGCCGATAACGGACGCGGAGCTCGTGCCGAGCGCGATCGCCCGAGCGCTCGGGGTGCGCGAGGAAGGTGGACGGGACGTCCTGGACGCGATCGGCGACCGACTCGAAGGCACGGGGGCGCTCCTCTATCTCGACAATCTCGAGCATCTGGCTGCCGCATCGGTCCACGTCGCGGGCCTCCTCGATCGCGCGCCGGACGTTCAGGTGCTCACCACGAGTCGCACACCCTTGCGGCTCTCGACCGAGCACGTCCTGCCGCTCGAGCCGCTCTCCATCGAAAACGCAACGACACTGTTCACGGAGCTCGCAGCCGCACGCGGTGTGATCCTCGAGGAGAACGCGGTCGCGTCGGTGCACGAGATCTGCCGTCGGCTGGACGGGCTCCCTCTCGCGATCGAGCTCGTCGCTGCACGCCTCGCAGTCCTTCCGCCAGCGGAGATCGTTCGCGCTCTGGGGGAAGGCCTGACCCTCGAGATGGAGGGCCCGGTCGACCTGCCGGAGCGCCATCGGACCCTCCGCGCGGCGATCGACTGGAGCTACGGCCGCCTGACCGACCGCCAGCAGCTTCTCCACGGTACGCTCGCCGTCTTCTCGGACGGTGCGGCGCTCGAGGACGCGCGCGCCGTCGCGCCCGACCGGTCGGTCTTCCTGACGGACCTCGAGGCCCTGGTCGGCTGGAGTCTCATCCGAAGCGAGGCCAGCGACGGCTCCGTTCGACTCTCGATGCTCGAGACCGTTCGCGAGCACGCACTCGGGGAGCTCGCGAGAGCCGGCACGCTGCTCGACGTCCAGGACAGACACGCGGCACGCTTCCTCGAGCTCGCGCTCGAGGCGGAGAGGGAGCTCGCCGGCGAGGGCCAGGCCGTCTGGCTCGATCGACTCGAGCTC
>DASTWH010000350.1:0-4214 GCA_035758735.1 Gaiellaceae bacterium | reverse complement strand
ATCAGAACTGGAAGTAGATGAACGGTGCCACGCCCTCGGGCCCCATCGCGTGGATGACGAGGAGGGCCAGCGAGAGGACGACCACCTGGGCCGGGATCGGGAGGCGCGAGAACCGGGCCATGATCCGAAGGGGCAGCCGGCGGGGCAGGTACTGCGACCCGATCCCGACGACGATCGCGGCGACGACGCCCCACGTGACGAGCGGCGACGGCTCACCCCAGGCCGTGAACAGCCGCTCGATGAGGTCCCACGCGTCCGCGAACGAGTCGGAGCGGAAGAAGATCCACGCGAAGCAGACGACCTGGAAGGTGACGAAGCGATGCCAGGCTCGGCGGCCGCGCGTCCACGGTCGCTCGACGAACCCCGGCCGTCCTCGCCACCAACGCTCGAGGCAGAGCGCGGTGCCGTGGATACCTCCCCACACGACGAACGTCCAGCCGGCGCCGTGCCAGAGACCGCCGATGAGCATCGTCAGCATGAGGTTGCGGTACGTGAGGAGCGTCCCGCCGCGGTTGCCCCCGAGCGGGATGTACAGGTAGTCGCGGAGCCAGCGCGACAGCGTCATGTGCCAGCGGCGCCAGAAGTCGGTGATGGACGTCGCCGAGTACGGCGCGTCGAAGTTCTGCGGGAACTGGAACCCGAGGAGGACGGCGATCCCGATCGCGATGTTCGTGTATCCGAAGAAGTCGGCGTAGATCTGCACCGCGTAGGCGTAGACCCCCACGAGCACCTCGAGCGACGAGTGCTGGTTCGGCGCGCCGAAGACCTCGTCGACGATGTTCGCCGCGAGGTAGTTCGCGATCACGACCTTCATGAACAGACCTGTTCCGATCAGGAAGAAGGCGCGTGACGTGTCGACGTAGCGCGGGTCCCGCGGCGACGACATCTGCGGGATGAGCTCGCCCGGCCGCACGATCGGGCCGGCGACGAGGTGCGGGAAGAAGGAGAGGTAAGCGGCGAACGTTCCGAAGCCGACCGGCGTGAAATCGCGGCGGTACACGTCGACGACGTACGCGATCCCCATGAACGTGAAGAAGGAGATCCCGACCGGAAGGAGGATCGAGCGCGCCTCGAGCGGTAGGTCGAGGCCGACGAGCGCGAACAGGTTGTTCGTCGACGTGACGAAGAAGTCGTAGTACTTGAAGTAGCCGAGAAGGCCGAGATTCCCGATGAGGGCGAGGACCAGGAACTGCTTCCGCGCCCGCTGCGAGGAGCGCGAGTTGATCGCGAGCGCCAGAATGTGGTTCCACGCGATCGAGAACGCCAGCAGAAAGCAGAACCGCCAGTCCCAACCCGCGTAGAAGACGAAGCTCGCCGCGATGATGAACGGCCGCCAGCGCTCGGGTCGCGGCTGGAGCAGCCACGAGAGCGGCAGCACGACGATGAAGAAGATCGCGAAGGTGGCAGTCGGGAAGAGCACGCGTGTCGAGCGGCCGCGGGGGCGGTCGGCGGCGAGCTACTCCGGCTGCGGAGGCGGCAGTCGGGTCGCGGACCGATCACTCGCGGACACGTCGAACAGGGTGTCCTCGCCAGCGTCGAACCACGAGGGATCGTCCGGAAGTCCCGGCGGTGGGGCTGCGATTCCGTAGGCGTATGCGCGCTCGCGATCGGCGACGCGCGCGGCCGCCCACTCGGCGATCGCGACGAGGAGCCAGGCGACGATCATCACGCCGGCGATCACGGGCGCGTCGAGGCCGGCGACCGCCGCGAGGGTCGCGACGGCGATGAGGAAGAAGATCTCGAGCAGTAGCCACGGGACGGACAGGCCCCGCGACCTCGGCGAGTCCACCGAGCGGACCCAGCTCGGGCTCTCGCGGATGATCGACCGGCCCTCGTCCCAACCCGCTGGCTCGCCGTTCTCCGAGGGCAGGCCGCGTGTCTCCTGACGCAGCGCGTGCAACTCGTCCTGGAGGCCGCCGACCTGCGTCGCGAGCGAGCGCACGGCGACCAGCACGTCCTGCGGATCCTCGCGCCCGGGGTCGCGCGTCACCTGCGTGGTCTCGGACGGGTCCGCCACGTTGCCGGCTCAGGCCTCGTCGGAGGTCTTCATCTCGTCGAGCGTCGCCCGCCCCTGCTCGTGCACCTCGGCTCGGCGGTCGGCGACCGATGCCTCCGCTGGGGCGGCCTCGCTCTCCGCGCTCTCGGTCTCCTCGACGCGGGAGTCCGCGAGCTTCTGCCGGAGCTGGTCCGCCGGATCGGGGGGCTGTGGCTGGGCGTCGAGCTCGGCCCCGGCCCGACGGCGCTTCCACCAGCGCAGGACCGCGCGGATGCCGAGTGCGACGAGCGCGATCTTGATCAGCTTGCGCACCCGGGCGATGGTACCGCCCTGGTCAGAAGAGCGCCTGGTACCATGCCGCAGCTTCCTGCCTCGCCCAGGCTCCGTCCGTTCCCGGCGGCGCCCTCGGCGGTGGGGCCGATTCAGACCGAAGGAAGGAGACGGGAACGTGAACGAATACGAGATCTTGCTGCTGCTCGACCCCGACCTCGACGAGGATCGTCAGGGCGAGGTCGTCGCGCGAGCGCGCGAGCTCGTGGAGTCGGGCGGCGGGACGTGGGACCTGCACGACGCCTGGGGGCGGCGCAAGCTCGCATACGAGATCGACCACAAGGGCGAGGGGAGCTACCACCTCCTGCACTTCACCTGCGACGCCGGCACGCTCGACGAGGTTTCGCGCGTGCTGCGGATCGACGATGCGGTCATGCGCCACATGGCGACACGTCGGATCCAGGGGAGTCCCGTTCGGCCCGTAGCGGTCGCCGCTCCGAGCCGCGAGGATGCAGTGGCGGCATCCGACGTCGAGGCCCAGGAAGAGGAGGAGTAGATGGCAGGCAACATCAATCGCGTCGTCCTCGTCGGGAACCTGACGAGGGACCCAGAGCTCAGGCACACGCCGTCCGGCACGCCGGTCTGCTCGCTGCGACTCGCGGTGAACACGCGCCGCAAGGACGAGTCCGGCCAGTGGACGGACAAGCCGAACTACTTCGACATCACCGTATGGGGCCAGCAGGGCGAGAACTGCGCCCAGTACCTCTCGAAGGGCCGTCCCGTCGCGGTCGACGGGCGCCTCGAGTGGCGCGAGTGGGAGGCCCAGGACGGCTCGAAGCGCCAGGCGGTCGAGGTCGTCGCCGAGAGCGTCCAGTTCCTCGGCGGGCGCCAGGAGTCGGAGGGCGCGTACGTCCCCGCAGGCGCGACGGCCGGCGGTGGCGACGACTTCCCGACCTCACCCGCTGACGACGACATTCCGTTCTAGGAGAACCGAGACAGATGGCTCAGAAGAAGCAACAGCCACGCCGCCGCACCGGGCCGGCCACGGCGCCGGGGAAGCGCAAGAGCTGCCACTTCTGCCGTGACAAGGTGCAGGAGATCGACTACAAGAACCTCGCGCAGCTGCGCCGGTACATCTCCGAGAAGGGGAAGATCCGCTCGCGGCGGATCACGGGCGCGTGCCGCCGGCACCAGATCCAGGTCGCCGCGGCCGTGAAGCGCGCGCGAGAGATGGCCCTCCTCCCGTACGTCGGCTGATGCAGGTCGTCCTCCTCAAGGACGTCGAGAAGCTCGGCCTGCGCGGGGACGTCGTCGACGTCGCGCGCGGCTACGCGCGGAACTACCTGCTCCCGCGCAAGCTCGCCGAGAACGCCACTCCGGCGAGGGTTGCGGAGCTCGAGCGGGTCGACGCCCAGCGTGCGAAGCACGAGGCCCGCAGCGCCGAGCAGGCGCAGGAAATAGCCGAGGTGCTCGGCAAGACGGTGCTCCGCTTCGAAGTGAAGGCGGGCCCGACCGGCACCTTGTTCGGCTCCGTCACTCCGTCCGACGTCGCCGACGAGATCTGGCGAGCTCGGAAGATCCGCGTCGACCGGCGCAAGATCGCAATCGACCCGCTGAAGCGGGTCGGGCGCTTCTCGGTACCGATCGAGCTGTTCCAGGACGTCCAGGTCGAGGTGAAGACGCTCGTCGTTCCCGAGGGGGGCGAGCTCCCGCCCGAGGAGGAGCTCGCGGCGATCGAAGCCGCGGAGGCCGCGGCTGCAGCGGCGGAGGCGGAGGCCGTGGCGGCAGCGGCAGCGGCGCACGCCGAGGCCGAGGCGGCGATCGCCGAGGTGCTCGCGGAGGAAGACGAGGACGACGAGGAGGACGAGGGAGCCTCAGCCGCGGACGTCGAAGAGGACGTCGAGCTCGCCGCCGCTACGACAGATGCACCCTCTGCAGACGACGAAGA
>DASTWH010000028.1:0-3937 GCA_035758735.1 Gaiellaceae bacterium | reverse complement strand
GGACGGTCATGCTCGTGGCGCACGACGTCGGGCTGGCGGCACGCGCGGACAGAGTCGTCCGAATCGATGCCGGTGCAGTGGTGGAGGGGGTGATCGCGTGACTATCCGCCGCCTCCTCGCGCTCGCCGGGCTGCCACGTGGTCGGCTCGTGCTGTCGGTCGCGCTCGGCGCGCTCGCTGTCGCGTTCGGGATCGCGCTGATGACCACCGCCGGGTATCTCATTTCACGCGCGGCCGAGCATCCACCCGTTCTCGCGCTGACGACGACGATCGTCATCGTCCGCTTCCTCGCGCTCGCGCGACCGCTGGCCCGATACCTCGACCGGCTGCTCTCGCACGACCTCGCGCTGCGGGCTCTGGGTCGGATCCGCACGACCGTGTATCGGCGCATCGAGCCGCTGGCGCCGGGCGAGCTCGATGCGTACCGGCGCGGCGATCTCGTCAATCGGCTCGTGGCCGACGTGGACGCGCTCCAAGGCGTGTACCTGCGCGGCATCGGCCCGCCCCTCGTCGCGCTCCCCGTGTCGATCGCGTGCGTCGTCGCCGCCGCCTTGCTCCTGCCCGTCGCGGGGATCGCGCTCGCGTTCGGGCTCGCTCTCGGCGGACTTGCGGTGCCGCTGCTCGCCGCGCGACTCTCGCGCCACATCGGCCGGCGACAGGCGGCTGCGCGGGGCGAGCTGGCGGCCGAGCTCGCCGAGGTCCTTCGCGGCGCCACCGAGCTCGCCGCATACGGCCGGGAGGACGACGCCTTCGCGCGTGTCGCGTCTGCGGACAGTGAGCTGCGCAAGCTCGGGCGACGCGATGCGTTCGTCGCCGGTCTTGCCGACGCGGCATTTGTGCTCGTCGCCGGTCTCACGCTCGTGGCGGTTCTCGCGCTCGCGGTCGCCGCACACGACACGGGGACGCTCGACCGCGTCCTCGTCGCGACGCTCGCACTCCTCGCCCTCGCTTCGTTCGACGCGGTCGCGCCGTTGCCGGGGGCTGCCCGCGAGCTCGCCGGGACACTCGCATCCGGTGGCCGCGTGCTCGAGCTGACCGAGCGGGAGCCCGCGATCGTGGACTTGCCCGTCCCGGCTCATGGCCCGCTCGGCCGGTCGACCGTCGCGCTCGAAAGCATCACCGCGCGCTACGACGCCGGCCCACCTGTCCTCGAAGGCTTCGATCTCTTCCTCGAGCCCGGCTCGCGCGTCGCGCTGGTCGGCCCGAGTGGGTCCGGCAAGACGACGGTGACGAATCTCCTCCTACGCTTCCTCGACCCCGCGGAGGGTCGCGTGACCATCGGGGGCGAGGACGTGCGCGGGCTGCGCCAGGAGGACGTGCGGCGGATGTTCGCGCTGGCGGGCCAGGAGGCGCACGTGTTCGCGTCGTCGATCCGTGAGAACCTCAGGCTCGCGCGACCCGACGCGACCGACGATGAGCTCCTCGCTGCACTCCGCCGGGCACGGCTCGCCGACTGGGTGGAGTCGCTGCCCGACGGCCTCGGCACGCTCGTGGGAGAAGAGGGCGGGCAACTCTCGGGCGGGCAGCGGCAGCGCCTCGTCGTCGCCCGGGCGCTCCTCGCGGATGCGCCCGTGCTCCTGCTCGACGAGCCGACCGCGCATCTCGATCCCGAGACGGCCGAGGCGCTCGTCGCGGACGTCTTCGACGCGGCGGGCGAGCGCTCCGTCCTGCTCATCACCCATCGCAGGGAAGGGCTCGACCTCGTGGACGACGTGGTCGCGCTGCCTGCGCGCTAGGCGTCGTCAGGGCGACGCAGCGACCCGATCCAGCCGCAGTTCGGGCAGGCGAAGACAGCAATGACGACACCTCCGAGCCGGGTCGACTGCGCCTCCTCGCGGCTCGTCGGCTCGCGCAGCTTGTCGGCATGGTGGTTCATCGCCGTCCCGCACTTCGGACATGCCAGCTCGGGCTTCATGCAGGCTCTCCCAGGACGATGCGCTCACGTCCATGACGGAGCGTCTCGGCCATCCAGATCAGCTCGTCGAGAAACTTGTCGATGGCGAGGAAGCTGTCGTCGACGAGCACGCCCGTCTCGTCGAAGCGGGTCCGCGCGTTGTTGACGTTCACGTCCCAGAAGATCGTCACCAGCCCGAGCTCGCGGAGGACGGGGAGGAGGTTCTCGATCATCCGCGCCCCGCCGAAGATCCCCGCGGACACGCCGACCACGCCGGCCGCCTTGTGGATGTACTCCGCGAGGTTCGTGTCGAGGACGTGCTTGAGCAGGCCGGGGTAGCCGCGGTTGTACTCGGGAGCGACGAGCACGATCGCGTCCGCGCGGTTCATCTTCTCTGCGAACGCGGGATCCTTCGCCGCCTCTCCGGCCTCGTCGGAGGGGATCGGAAGCGTCGCAGCGTCGATCAGCTCCGTCTCGATCCCCGGGCGCTTCTCGAGCTCGGCGCACACCGCGCGCGCCGCGTGCTCGCTCATCCGGCCCGTGCGCTGGGTGCCCAGGATGACGGGGATCGAGAGCGGTCTGACGACGTCGGCGGCCACGTCGTGACGTTACAACCCCTTCCGGAAATGCGTGTCGTTGCGCGTTTCCGGGACCGGGCGTAGGCTCCGTCGCCGTGGCCGAGATCCTCGCGCTGGTAGCCGCGTTCTTCTTCGCGCTCGCGGCCACGCTGCAACAGAAGGGCGCCCTCGGCATGGGCGAGGTCTCGCTCGGCTCGCCGAGCTCGTTCGTCAAGCTCGTGAAGCAGCCGTGGTGGCTCGCGGGGACCATCGCTCTCCTCTGCGGGTACGCGTTCCAGGCCGTCGCGCTCGCCAACGGGCGCCTCGCCGTGATCCAGCCGCTCCTCGTGACCACGATCGTGTTCGCCCTTCCGCTCGGCTACTTCTTCACGGCCCAGGCCATCAACCGCCGGGAGATCTTCGGCGCGGTCGTCGTCGTGCTCGGCCTCGCGATCTTCACGGTGGTCGGCGACGCAGCCGACGGCAATGACAACGCCCCCGCTCGCGCGTGGGCTGCCGCTGTGGTCGTCTTCGTGGTCATCGCGGCGGCGCTCATCGTGATGGGGAACCACGGCTCGCTCGTCCGCAAGGCTGGCCTCTACGGCGCCTGCGCGGGAGTCCTCTATGGCCTGTCCGCCTCGCTCTGCAAGCCGACGGTCGAGATCCTCGGCGACGACGGGTTCGGCGCCGTCCTGACGAGCTGGGAGGCGTACGCGTTTGCGATTGCCGGGATCCTCGCCTTCGTCGTGCAGCAGGTCTCGCTCGCGACGGGGAAGCTCGCCGCATCCGTGGCGAGCGTCTCTGTCTGCAATCCGCTCGTCAGCATCCTGATCGGGACACTCCTCCTCGACGAGCGCCTCGAGGAGCCTGCGTGGCACAAGGTCGTCGCCTACTGTGGCCTCGGGGTCGCGCTCCTCGGCGCGGTGATCATCTCACTGGCGACCGAAGGCGAGAAAGAGGAGCGCGAGGGCGGTACGCCGGTCCCGGCGCCCGCCACCTGAGCTACGCGGGCGATCGTATCTCAGGCGTCGAGGGCGACTTCTCGTTGCCCGGCTCCTCCGACTACGGTTCGCGCGTGCCGACGGACGCTCCGCCCCGAGATGCCGAAGACGAGCCGATCTATCTCGAGCCGCGGTGGCCCCTCGCGCTCGCGATCGGCTTCTATCTCGTCGTCACGGTAACGCTGCGCCTCGTCGAGCCCGACCGTCCGACGGTCGGTCCGCGCTGGCTCGTGCCCGGAATCGAGGTCGCACTGCTGCTCGCGCTCGTCGCAGCTGACCCGAATCACATCTCCAGGCGCGCCCGCTGGCTCCGCAAGGTGGGAATCGCGCTCATCATGGGCCTCGTCGTGCTGACGGTGATCTCGACCGTCATCCTCATCGACGACCTCATCACGGGAGGCCGCGTGACGGAGTCGGCCTCGCTCCTCCTGACGTCCGGCGCGCTCGTGTGGCTGGGAAACGCCCTCGTCTTCAGCCTCCTGTACT
>DASTWH010000027.1:0-6868 GCA_035758735.1 Gaiellaceae bacterium | reverse complement strand
GGGACGCGGTCGAGGTGGACGTCGATGCCGAAGTCGGCGGCCATCTCCGACAGCGACGATGCGATCCCCGCAGCGCCACAGTCCTGGAGCGACTCCACGAGACCGAGCGAGACGAGTTCGACCGACGACTCGATGAGCTTCTTGCCGGTGAAGGGGTCGCCGATCTGGACGGACGGGCGCTTCTCCGCGGAGCCGTCGTCGAGCTCCTGGCTCGCGAGCACCGAGGCGCCACCGATGCCGTCGCGGCCGGTCGTCGCGCCGTAGAGCAGAACGAGGTGGCCGGCGACGGTCGCCTTCGCCCGCATGAGCCTTTCGACCGGCAGGAGGCCGACGCACATCGCGTTGACGAGGCAGTTGTCGCGGTACGACTCGTCGAACACGGCCTCCCCGCCGACCGTAGGCACTCCGACGCAGTTGCCGTAGTGCCCGATCCCGCCGACTGCGCGGGAGAAGTGCCAGTCGGGCTCGGCGAAGCGCAAACCGTCGAGCAGCGCAACCGGCCGCGCGCCCATCGCGACGATGTCCCGCAGGATCCCGCCGACGCCGGTCGCGGCGCCCTGGAACGGCTCGACGGCCGACGGGTGGTTGTGGCTCTCGACCTTGAACGCGACGGCGAGGCCGTCACCGAGATCGAGCACGCCGGCGTTCTCACCAGGCCCCTGGAGCACGCGCGAGCCCTTCGACGGGAGCCGCTTCAAGAGCAGGGCGGAGTGCTTGTAGCCGCAGTGCTCCGACCACAGGAGGGAGAAGACCGCGAGTTCGAAGTCGTTCGGATCGCGTCCCAGCAAGCTGCGGATTCGCTCGAACTCTCCGTCTGTGAGACCGAGTGCGCGATGGAGCGCCGGATCCGTCACGCTGGTCAGGAGTCCAGATTATCGGCGCGGCCAGACCACACGCCGACGGTAGCCTCGACCGATGCGCTCGTACTGGCCGCTGATCCTCACCCTGGCCGCGATGTGGGGCGCCTCGTACCTCTTCATCAAGGTCGCGGTCGAGGACATCCCGCCTGCGGCGATGACGGAGCTCCGCGTCCTCCTCGCCGGACTGCTCCTTCTCGGGTACCTCGTCGTGCGGATGGGCGCGGCGAAGGCCGTCGCCGAGCTGCGCGCCGCCTGGGTGCCCTGTGCGGTCCTCGGCGTGATCAACGCGGCCCTCCCGATGGGCCTCGTCGCCTGGGGCGAGACCCACATCGACTCGAGCGTCGCGGGGATCGCCCAGTCGACCGTGCCGCTCTTCACGTTCATCCTCGCCGCCAGGTTCCTGCCTCACGAGGCAGTCGGTCTCATGCGGATCGCCGGTGTCGCGATCGGGTTCCTCGGAGTCGCGCTCCTCGCGGGCTTCCCCTCCGAAGGCGGCTGGTGGGCGCTCGCCGGGACTCTGGCGGTCGTCGTCTCTTCGCTTTCCTACGCGTCCGGTGGCGTGTACGGGCAGCTGCAGGTGCGTGACATCGCCGGGCCCGTGCTCGCCACCGGCAACATGCTCGCGGCCGCGGTCATCCTCCTGCCGCTCGCGATCGCGAGACCGCCGACGGAGGCGCCCGGGCTCGAGGCGCTCGCCGGGCTCGCCGGGCTCATCCTGATTCCGACCTTCGCCGGCCAGCTCGTCCTCTTCCGCGTGCTGCGGCTCCACGGAAGCCGCAAGCTCTCGATCGTCACGTACCTCATGCCCGTGTTCGCCGTCGGGTACGGAGCGCTCCTGCTCGACGAGCCGGTGACGATGGCGATGGTGGGCGCGTTCTCGCTCATCGTCGTCGGCGCCGTGCTCGCCTCCGGTCAGCGTCTCTTCGGCTACCGGGCGCAAGAGACCGCCGCATGACGGTCACCATCCGGCGCGCGCGACGCGATGACGTCGACTTCCTCGCCGACCTCCTCACGCACGACGAGGTCGAGCCGTTCCTTGCCGCGGTGCGCCCGAGAGAGCGCGACGATCTCCTGGCCGAGATCGAGCGCTCGGAGGGCGAGCCCGAGGCATTCGGCCTCTTCCTCGTCGAGGTCGACGGGGAGCGGGCGGGCACGATGCGGTTCGAGCGCACCAACATGCGGAGTCGCATCGCCGGTCTCGGTGGCCTCGCGATTCATCCCGACTTCCGCGGCGCGAGGGTGTCGGACACGGCCGCGCGCCTGTTCCAGCGCCACCTCTTCGAGGAGATCGGCTTCCACCGTCTCCAGATGGAGATCTACGGCTTCAACGAGCGCGCGATGCGCCACGCCGAGCGGGCGGGCTTCATCCGCGAGGGTGTCCGCCGGAAGGCGTACTGGCGCAATGAGGAGTGGGTCGACGGAGTCCTCTACGGGCTCGTCCTCGAGGACCTGGCGGACGAGTAGCCGCAGCGATCGCAGCCGCGCAACGGTCGCGCTTCAGGCGTCTTCGCGCCGACGGAATCCGCGCGCGGATTCCGGCATCGGCGCAAGACTCAGTGGCGGCCGTTCGAGGTCGTCTGCGCGACCGCGCGTAGGAGCGCATCACGAATCCACTCCGCCTCGGGCCACCCCGATGGCCCACGCGCCGTGCGGTAAATGCGGTCGTCGGCGCTGTAGGCGTCGTAGAGCGGCTCGGGATCGACGTCCCGGCCGTCGACGAACACGGTCGGAGAGCCGAGCACGCGGTGTTCCTCGGCATCGTCGTCGTCGGCCATGTCGACGACCTCGATCTCGGCGGGAATCCCCATCTCGTCCACGACGCGCTCGACGACGATGAGCGCCATCTCGCGATTCGGGCAGTCCTCGCGCGCGAGGATCTCGACCTTCACAGATCCGTTGTCGACCGTCACGTCAGCGCTCCCCTCCCCAAGGTGTGCGCGATTACCAGCTTTCCCCTGCACTGACGCTATGCACCCGTTCGAGGGATGCAATCCCTCGAACGAGGGACTTCCCGAGCAGCGTACGACTTGTGTAGTCTATGTCCGATGTCTGTCGGACAAGCTGCGACTGTCGAGGTTGCCGCGGGAACCGGGCTCGAGCTCCTGATCGGGCTCTCCGCCGCATCACGCGGCCCTCGGGGCGACCTCGAGCCGACACTCGCCGACGCGCTCGACACGGTCGGCGACAGCGAAGGCGAGACGTGGCTGAACCTCCTCGGAGTCGCCCTCGAGGCCGGGCCTCCCCATGGGTCGCAGCAGCTGCTCGACGCGCTTCGGACGATCGAGGGTGTCGAGCTCCGACGCCACCTGCTCGGACGTTTCGCGTGGTCCTGGTGCACCCTCGCGGGGATCGACGACATCGAGTCGGCGGCCGCGGGCAACCGGTCGGCATCCCGGCGGCTGCTCGAGCACCCGCGGTACTACGGCGGGCACGCGACCGCGTCGCTCGGGACGCTCTTGCCACTCGACGCGGAGGAGACGCGCGCCCGGCTCGTGCGGGCGGTCGAGGCCGCGCACGGGCTCGCCGGGAGCAGACAGGACCAGCTCGCCGCGGCGGCCGCGGCTGCGGATGCCGCCCTCTCCGAGCTGCCGCCGCTCACCGCGATCGAGCACCTGACGGGCGGCTACCGGTACGTCCCGGAGGTCGAGGCAGAGCGCGTCGTCCTCATCCCCCACCCCGAGCCCGCGCTGCCGCTCGTGCTGGCACAGCATCGATCAGCTCGGCTCATCGCCTATCTCGCGGAGCCCGATCGGGGCGCCCAGGAGCAGCTCGCGGTGCTCGGGAAGGCGCTCTCCGACCCGAAGCGCGTCGAGATCCTCGCACTCGTCGGCCGTGGCGTCGGCCGCGCCGGCGACCTGGTCGAGGCTTGCGGTCTCACGCGGTCGACCGTCCACCACCATCTCGGCCTGCTGCGAGCGGCGGGCCTCGTCGCACTCGAGGGGAACGCGCGCGCCTACACCTACGTCCCGCGCCGCGACGCGCCCACCGAAGTGGCGGAGCTCGTCGCGAGCCTCGTCGGAACGGAGGAACAGTGATGCGCTACACGTTGCTCGGACGGAGCGGCCTGAGGGTCTCGGAGGTCGCGCTCGGCACCATGACATTCGGAGAGGCCTGGGGTTGGGGCGCGTCGAGAGACGAGTGCCAGCACATCTTCGACGCGTACGTCGAGGCCGGCGGCAACTTCGTCGACACGGCCTGCAACTACACGGACGGCCAGAGCGAGGAGATCGTCGGCGAGCTCGTGGCGAGCGATCGCGACCACTTCGTCGTCGCGACGAAGTACACGCTGACCTCGCGACCCGCTGATCCCAACGCAGGCGGCAATCACCGGAAGAACCTCGTCCACACCCTGGAGGCGAGCCTCCGACGGCTTCGGACGGACTACGTCGACCTCCTGTGGCTGCACATGTGGGACGGCCTGACGCCGGTGGAGGAGGTCGTGCGAGCGCTCGACGACCTCGTGTCCTCGGGGAAGGTGCTCTACGTCGGGATCTCGGACACGCCCGCGTGGGTCGTCTCGCGAGCGGTCACGCTGGCCGAGCAGCGCGGCTGGGCGCCGTTCGTCGCGGTCCAGGCTCCGTACTCCCTCCTGGACCGCGACGTCGAGCGCGAGCTCCTCCCGATGGCGAGCTCACTCGGGATGACGCTGACGCCGTGGGGGATGCTGGAGGGCGGCGCGCTCACCGGGAAGTACCTCGCGGAGACGGCGACCGACGAGCCACGTCGCTACGACGGAGTCGGCCCGCGAGCCAATGCGATCGCCCGCGAGGCAATCGCGATCGCCGACGAGCTCGACGCGACGCCCGCGCAGGTCGCGATCGCCTGGGTCCGGGCGCAGCCTTGGCACACCGTCCCGATCGCCGGGGCGCGCTCCGCGGCACAGCTGCGAGAGAACCTCGGCGTGCTCGACATCGCCCTCGCCGACGAGCACGTCGCCCGTCTGTCGGCCGCGAGCGAGTTCCGCACCGGGTTCCCTCGGGAGTTCCTCGAGTCGGACCACGTCCGCGGGCTCATCTTCGGCGAGACCTTCGACCTGATCGACGACCCGCGGTCGCCGCATGCGCGGGAGCGGGTGGCCGCGGGCGCCTAGAGACCCTTCAGCGCGCGGTCGAGGACGGGATCGCGTCCCGCGAAGTACTGCGCGGACGTGAGGTCGATACGAACGTCGGGCTCGATCGCGAGCCGGCGGTCGCCGGGACCGTTCTTGCGCTCGTGGTAGCGCGCGGCGATGTAGACGTACCAGCCGAGCGTCGGCAACAGGGTCGGGACGGTGTCGCCGTACGTCTCCACCCCGCCGCCCGTCGGCTCGCCGAGGATGGCCGCGCGTGTGTCGCGGTCGATCTCTGCCGCGAAGTTCGCGGCCGCGGAGAAGGTCGCACGGCCGACGAGGAGGTGGAGCTTGCCGCGCCGGTCGACCTGCTTCGACGCGAAGAGATCGAGGAGCGACCCGTAGGTCGTGTTGTCGCCGCCGCCGTTCAACCGGACGTCGACGATCACACGGCGAACCTTCGGATTCCGGACGAGCCGGCCGAGCGATCCGACGAACCCGGCCGTCGGCCGCTGGACCGAGTTGAAGCCGAAGTACACGGCGCGCCCGCCCGCGAGCTTGCGAGCCCACATCGGCCTCGCGCTGCCGGAGAGGTACAGCGGCTTCGACGCGGACGGCAGGACGGACGGGTAATGGCCGTGGAGCGGATCGGCGAATTCGCCCGCGTACTCGGGGCCGGGGATCGGCGTCAACGTCGCGTCGATGGACGAGCCGTCGCGGCGCTCGAACGTGAAGCGCGCCGGCCCCGAGGTCGCCGCGATCCCGAGGCCGTGCAGCACCTCGGCGGTCAGCGCGTAGTGCGGCGCCATTCCCAGGACGTTCGACTTGTTGTCGTGCGGAACGAGCGGGTCGACGAGCTGGAAGACCCGATCGACGGACGACGCCTCGACGGCGACGAGTCGGTTTCCGACGAGCGACCTGTCGTGGGCGTCGACGACGAAGACGCCGTCCGAGAAGCGGTAGAGCCGGATCGGGTAGAGGTGCAGCGGTCGCACGTTGCCGGGATCACCGGGGAAAAGCCCCGTGTGGCCGTTCCGCGGCCCAAGCGAGGCGATCAGCCGCAGGATCCCGACGAGCAGCTCGTCGCGCGAGATCTTCGGGGCGCGCGAGGCGAGCTCGTCCACCTCGGCCTCGAACCGCTCCTTCGAGATGCTCCGGAACGGCGCGGGATGGATCTGCTCGATCGAGTCTCCGAGATCACGGACGTCGCTCGCCGCGCTCGAGGGAGCGGAGGAACGGGCCTGCGCCGCTGAGACGATCGCGACCATGGCGAGTGGTACGAGGAGCAGGCCCGGCATCCGCATGGCCTGGGATGATCTCCTATCGATCTAGACATGTCAAGATTTACATATTGCTGATGGCACTCCGCTACGCACTCCTCGGCGCGCTCGCCGACCAGCCTCGCACCGGGTACGAGCTGCTCAAGCACTTCCAGCAGTCGCTCGCGTACGCATGGCCGGCGAGCCACAGCCAGATCTATCCCGAGCTCGCCCGACTCCACGAGGACGGGCTCATCGAGCAGACGGGCTCCGGCGCGCGAAACTCGAAGACGTACGCGGTCACGGAGGCGGGCATCGCCGAGGTCCGAGCGTGGCTACGCGACACGCCGCCGGACCGCCGCGTTCGCAGCGACGCGGCGCTGCGTACGTTCTTCCTCTGGCTGCTCGACCCGACCGAGGCGCGTGAGCAGCTCGAGGTCGAGCGGATGTACTGGCAGGGCGTCCTCGACGAGTTCCTGCGCATCCGCGAAGAGCCGACGGGGCACAACAAGAAGGCCCGAACGTTCCGGATCGCGCTCGAGGGAGGTATTCGGACGGTCGAGGCGCGGCTCGCCTGGCTCGCCGATGCGCTCGCCGAGATCGAGTCGGACGAGTGGCGCCGGCTGGACACCGGCTAGCCCTCCGTCGTCAGCGGAGGGCGTCGCAGGCGGCGACGGCCCACGCCTGGGTCGCGCGCGCAC
>DASTWH010000230.1:0-3193 GCA_035758735.1 Gaiellaceae bacterium | reverse complement strand
ATCAGTCCTCGATCCCGAGCCCGATCGCGACCGAGAACGACCCCGGCTGGTCACGGAAGTCGACCTTCGGACCAACAGTCACACGCTGTGCCGGATCGCCGAGGCGGATCGGGACGCCCACGAGCTCTGCGACTGCCTCGGGCAGGCCGTCCATCTGCGCGGCGCCTCCCGTCATGACGATCTCGCCGATGCCGTGGGATCCGGGCTGTGCCTGGTAGAACTGGAGCGACGAGACGATCTCGCGCGCGAAGCCGCCGAGCGCTCGCTGCACTCCGTCCTTGACCTTCGCCACCTGCTCGTCCGTGAGCCCTTCGATCTCAACGGGCCCGTCGAGCGAGAGCTGTCGCTTGATCGACTCGACCTCGGTCGGCGCGCGGTCGAGCTCACGGGCGATCGCGACGTTCAGCGACCATCCGCCCCAGTCGAGCACGCGCGCGAACTCACAGTTCACGCCGTTCGAGACCGCGATCGTCGTGCGGTCGTGGCCGATGGCGATACCGATGAGCGCGCCCGACGACGCCTCGCGCTCGAGTGGAGCACGAAGCGCTCGCAGGAGCGCGAACGCCTCGAGGTCGATGCCGACGACCTGGAGGCCCGCGCGTCGGCAGGCCTGGAGATACCGGTCGACGACGTCCTTGTAGGCGACGACGAGCAGGATGCGCCGCCACTCGGTGCCGTCCTCCTCGGTCCGCTCGTCGAGCACGACGTAGTCGAGGACGGCCTGGTCGAGCGGGATCGGAAGGACCTCCTCGGCCCGGAAGCGGATCGCGTTCTCGAGCATCTGCGGGTCCGAGATGCCCTCGATCTCGAAGGTCCGGACGCCGATGCGATTGTTCGCGACGCCGATCCGCACGGCGTTCTTCGGCAGCTTGTGCAGGTCGAAGAAGCGCTTGAGGGCATCGCCGAGGGTCTCGGGGTCGCGAATCTCCCCGGCAACGACGAGCCCGTGCTCGAGCGGCTCGCGTGCGACCTCGAGGAGCTCCGGGGAGCCGTTGTTCACCACGTGGGCGGCGGCGATCTGCGACGCGCCGATCTTCAGGCCGACCATCTTCGCACGCTTGTCCTTGCGCTGCTTCGGAGGCTTCGGCTGCTTCGCTGGCTTCTCCGCCTTCGGCTCGCGATTGCGAAGACGACCGAAGCGTCGCGGCTCCTCGGCCAGCTCGAGCATGACCGGCTCGGGATCGGGCGCGACCTCTGGATCATCCGCCGGGGCAACGCCGTCGCCGGCATGCGTGTACGCCGCGAGCCGGTCGATCACCGCGTCGACGGGCTCGTCGGCGGTTTCGGGCTGCACGTCCTCGTACTCGTCACGTGGCCGCAGATCGTCCATCAGCCGCTCCCGGCGAGACGCAGGCTCGAGGCCTCGGCCGGATCACTCGAGACCGCGACCGGGACGCCGCTTCGCTCGAGCATGCCGATGAGCTGATCCTTCCGGCTCGACACGGCCAGCGCCGCCTCCGACGTGACGACGTACTTGCGGATGAGCTCCGCGAGCCCGTGCTCCATGGTCTGCATCCCGCGCTGTGTGGAGGTCTGCATGACCGAGTAGATCTGCTCCACCTTCCCCTGGCGGATGAGATTCCGCACCGCGTCGTCGGGGAAGAGGATCTCGAGACAGGCGACGCGGCCCATGCCGTCAGCGGTGGGGAGCAGCGTCTGCGTGACGATTCCCTGGAGCGTGTTCGCGAGCTGCTGGCGGACCTGCTCCTGCTGCGCCGAGGGGAAGACGTCGATGACGCGATCGATCGTGCTCGGCGCGCTCTGGGTATGAAGCGTCGCGAGCACGAGGTGACCGGTCTCGGCGGCCGTCAGCGCGGTCCCGATGGTCTCGAGATCGCGCATCTCGCCGAGGAGGATCACGTCGGGGTCATGGCGCAGTGCCGCGCGGAGTGCGTCGGAGAAGCTCGGCGCGTCGGCGCCGATCTCGCGCTGGGTCACCACACACCTCTTGTGCCTGTGCACGAACTCGATCGGATCCTCGATCGTGAGGATGTGGTGCGGCTTCGTGCGGTTGACCTCGTCGATCATCGACGCGAGCGTCGTGGACTTGCCCGAGCCCGTCGGACCGGTGACGAGGACGAGGCCGCGGGGCTTCATCGCGAGGTCGCGCAGCGACGGGGGCAGACCGAGCTCCTCGAGCGTCCGAAGCTCCTCCGGGATGTGCCGGAAGGCGGCCGCGAGGGAGTCCCGCTGGAAGTGGACGTTGACGCGGAAGCGCCCGAGACCGGGGACGCCGTAGGAGAAGTCGAGCTGCCGGCTGACCTCGAGCTGCTTCTGCTGCTCAGTGGACATGATCCGATAGAGGAGCGCCCGGGTCTGTTCGGGCATCACGCGCTCGACGTCGGGAAGCGGAGCGAGATCGCCGTGCACGCGCACGCTGGGTGACGCCCCCGGCACGATGTGGAGGTCCGAGGCTTCGGCCGCCACAGCGCGGGCGAGGAGGTCGTCGACGGAGGTCGGCGTGGCGTCCATGGACACAGCGCCTATCGGCAGGGCCTGAAACGGGCTTGAGCCATAGCCGCAGCCGGAGGCGACGCTGCGGACCGCTCACCCCCACTCACCCACGAATCACCCAAATTGGGGTACGCGCCCCCACGGGCCGCGCCGATGGTTCGTCCGCATCCGCCCTACCCCCAATCGACTGCGGACTGCGGAAGGAGATGCGGCAATGTTCAAGCGGATTCGCACCCGCCTCGACGGGAACACCGAGCAGGGCTTCACCCTGATCGAGCTCCTCGTCGTGATCATCATCATCGGCATCCTGCTCGCGATCGCCGTCCCCTCGTACCTCGGGTTCCGTGATCGCGCGGCCAACAACGCGGCGAAGGCCAACCTCCGCGCGGCGCTGCCGTCGGCAGAGGCCTTCTACGCCGACAACGGCACGTACGCCGGCATGGACGAGGCCGACCTCGCCGCGATCGACACCGGCGTCTCGCCGACGCTCAAGGTCACGGCCGCCGCGGCCGGCTCGTACACGATGTGCGACGTCGTCAGCGGCAAGGCCTGGCAGGTCGTCGGCCCGGGTCCGTCCTCGGCGGACTTCACGGCCATCGCAAGCTGTTAGTCCCGAACCATTCGTTGACGAAGAGAGGCGCGGGATTCCGCGCCTCTCTTCGTTTCAGCCCTCCGCACCCGCTGCCGATACCCACCCCGTGAGCCTGACTCTCAGCCCTCCGAATCGACTGACCGCGCT
>DASTWH010000225.1:0-4283 GCA_035758735.1 Gaiellaceae bacterium | reverse complement strand
CTCGGCCGCATAGTCCTTTGCGTCCTCCGGAACTCCGAGCAGCGTGGGCATGTCCACCAGACGGCGGACGAGCGACACGATGTCCTCGGTCGTGAGGACGCGAACGTCCTCCGGCACGTGGACGCCGAGGCGCTGGTTGAGCTTGTAGCGACCGACCTTCGACAGGTCGTAGCGCTTGGGATCGAAGAAGAGCGCGCGGAGGAGGTTCCTCGCGTTGTCGAGCGTCGGGGGCTCACCCGGCCGTTGCTTCTTGAACACCTCGATGAGCGCCTCTTCCTCGCGCGTGGTCGGGTCCTTCTCGAGCGTGTTCGCGATGTAGACCGAGCCGCCGAACAGCTCGAGGATCTTCTCGTTCGTGCTCGTGTCGAGCTGGAACCCGGTCGAGGGGTCCTCGGCGGGAAGCGCCCGCAGCAGCGTCGTGATCGGGAGCTTGCGCTTCCGGTCGATCCGTGCGAACACCAACCCCTTCTTGTCGATCTCGACCTCGAGCCACGAGCCGCGAGACGGCATGAGGTTCGCCATGAAGACCTGCTTCGTGGCGTCCTTCGGCTCCATGAGGTAGGCACCCGGGCTGCGGACGAGCTGCGTGACGATGACGCGCTCGGTGCCGTTGATGATGAACGTCCCCCAGGGGGTCATCATCGGGAAGTCGCCCATGAAGACCCGCTGCTCGCGGATCTCGCCCGTGTCCTTGTTGACGAAGCGGACCGTGATCGAGAGCGGGACCTGGTAGGTCAGGTCCTTCTCGCGGCACTCCTGGATGGTGAACTGCGGCTCGCCGAACTCGTACTCGGCGAACTCGACTGCAAGCGTCCCCGTGTAGTCCTCGATCGGCGAGATGTCGTCGATGGTCTCCCGAAGACCGCCCTCCATGAACCAATCGAAGGACGCCTTCTGGATGTCGATGAGGTCGGGGAGGTCAAGAACGTGCTTCAGGCGCGAAAAGCTCTTGCGCGCGCGCGGCGCGACAGCGACGCTGCTCAAGTGTGAAAGCCTCCCTTAAAAGCGTGCAGGTGTACGGGCAGGGTTAGACGAACGGCCTCGGCGGAACCTCGGATGGTAGCGCACGAGGACGCCCCTCCGCAACAGCCATTCGCTGCGGTGAGGTGCGTGGAAACAGAGTAGCGGACGGGGCAAGCGGCCGGGCCTCGCGACCCGGCCGATCGCATGAATAACGCGTTACTTGAGCTCGACGGAGGCGCCTGCCTCCTCGAGCTGGGCCTTGATCGACTCGGCCTCCTCCTTGGCTGCCCCCTCCTTGACGTTGCCAGGAGCAGCGTCGACGAGGTCCTTCGCCTCCTTGAGGCCGAGACCGGTCACCGCGCGGACGACCTTGATCACCTGGATCTTCTTGTCGCCGGCGCCCGTGAGGACGACATCGAAGGAGTCCTTCTCCTCCGCCGCCGCAGCGCCGTCGCCGCCACCGGCGACAGGTGCCGCCGCGACCGCGACGGGAGCGGCAGCCGTCACGCCCCACTCCTCCTCGATCGCGTTCTTGAGCTCGACGAGCTCGAGGACCGTCATCTTCCCGAGCGAGTCGAGAACGCTCTTCACATCAGTTGCCATTTGTCCTACTCCTCCTCTTCCTGAGCCTCGACTTGTTCGGGCTCGTCGTTCTCTTCGGGGGCGTCGGGCTCGGCTGTCGCCTCGTCCGACGGTGTGTCTGCCTCGGCGACGGGTTCCTCCGCCGCGGGGCGATCGTCCGAAAGCGGCTCAGCCTCGGCGACGGGCTCCTCTGTCGCGGAGGCGTCGGCACCGGCTTCCTCGGCTCCGTCTACCGCCGGCTCTGCGACGGCGGCTTCCGCGACCGGCTCGACGACCTCGCCCTGCTCCTCGAGCTGCTTGATGCGGGCGTCGATCAGCCCGTGCAGGTCGCGCAGCGGCGCAGACACGAGTGCGAGGAGCTGCGTGAGCGGCGCGACGATCGCACCGACGAGCTGCGAGCGGAGCACCTCGGTCGAGGGCAGCGTTGCAAGCCTGTCCACCTCGGCGCCGGAGAGCGTCTTGCCCTCGAGCAGCCCTCCTCTCAGCGCGAGCACGTTGGTCTCCTTCGCCGTCGCGGCGAGCGCCTTCGCGACGGCGGCCGGATCGCCCGACGACTCGATGAACGCGATGGCCGTCGGCCCCTCGAGCATCACGAGGAGCGCGTCGGCGCCGGCCTTCTCGGCTGCGCGGCGCGTGAGCGTGTTCTTGACGATGCGGAAGCGGGCTCCGTGCGGGATCAGCTGGTCCCGCAGAGCCTCGAGCTGCTTGTTCGTGAGGCCGCGGTAGTCCGCGACGATGAGCGTCTCGGCCGCCCCGAGCTCCGAGGCGAGATCATCGACTATCCGTTCCTTGTCCGATTTCAGCACGTCTGCTTCCTCCTGAAACGCGAAACCCGCGCAAGGCGGGCTCGGTCGAACGCAGAGACGCGCTGAGTCGAACCTGCCTCGGTCGGACCTCTGCTCGTTCGAACTGGGCTCGTGCGAGCTGCCGACGGTCTACGGCGGGAGACGCTGGTTGCTAGGCCGGGACTGTAGCTGCCTCCAGCTCGTCGGCGATGTCTCGGGTGATGGACGAGTCGATGTGAATGCCGGGGCCCATCGTCGTCGTGAGCGTGATCTGCTTGATGTAGCGGCCCTTCGCAGCGGACGGCTTCGCACGCACGATCTCGTCGAGGAGCGCCGCGTAGTTCTCGAGCAGCGCCCGCTCGTCGAAGCTCCGCTTTCCGATCGGCACGTGCACGTTCGCGCCACGGTCGGTCCGGTACTCGAGCTTGCCGGCCTTCGCATCGGACACGGCCTTGCCGACGTCCATCGTCACGGTGCCCGTCTTCGGGTTCGGCATGAGCCCGCGAGGACCGAGGACGCGACCGAGCTTTCCGACGACGCTCATCTGGTCCGGCGTCGCGATGGCGACGTCGAAGTCGAGGAACCCCTCCTCGATCTTCGCCGCGAGGTCGGCCGCACCGACGACGTCGGCTCCGGCGTCCTCCGCCTCGCGCGCCTTCTCGCCCTCCGCGAACACGGCGACGCGGACGTCCTTGCCGATGCCGTGGGGCAGCATGATCGTCCCGCGCAGCTGCTCGTCGGCGTGACGCACGTTGAGGCCGAGACGGAAATGGACCTCGACGGTCTCGTCGAACTTCGCTGCCGGCGAGTCCTTGAGGATCCGCAGCGCCGAGAGCGGTGTGTACACCTGCTCGCGGTCGAACGCCTCGCGCGCGGCGCGGTAGCGCTTGCCGTGGGCGCTCACGTCTCCACCCCCATGCTGCGTGCGGTTCCGGCGATGACCTTCATCGCCTCGTCGACGTCGCGCGCGTTGAGGTCGGGCATCTTCGCCTCCGCGATCGAGCGGAGCTGCGCCTGCGAGAGCCGGCCGACCTTGTTGCGGTTCGGCTCGCCAGAGCCAGACTCCAGGCCGAGCGCCTCCTTGATGAGGACGGCGGCGGGCGGCGTCTTCGTGATGAACGTGAAGGACCGGTCCTCGAAGACCGTGATCTCGACGGGGATGATGCGGCCGTTCTCGTGCGCGGTCTGCGCGTTGTAGGCCTTGCAGAACTCCATGATGTTCACGCCGTGCTGGCCGAGCGCAGGCCCGACCGGAGGCGCCGGATTGGCCTGGCCGCCCGGGATCTGGAGCTTGATGATGGTGAGGACTTTCTTCGCCATTCCTTCTCTTTCCGAGGCCGTCGTGGCCTAGTCGATCTTCTTCACCTGGTCGAAGCTCAGCTCGACGGGGACCTGGCGCTCGAAGATGTCGACGAGCACCTTGAGCTTCTGCCCCTCGGGGTTGACCTCGACGATCTCGCCGTCGAAGTCCGACAGCGAGCCCTGGGTGATCTTCACCGTCTCGCCGAGCTCGAACTCGACGGCGGTGCGCGGCCGCTCGGCGGCTGCCGTGGCCGTGTGCAGGATGCGGTCGACCTCGGGCTGCGAGAGCGGCACGGGCTTGGTGCCCGAGCCGACGAACCCCGTCACGCCCGGCGTGTTCTTCACGACCGTCCACGCCTCGTCGGACATGTCCATGTTGACGAGCACGTAGCCGGGGAGCACGCGCTTCTCGGTCTGCACTTTCTGACCGTCCTTCGTCTCCACGACCTGCTCCGTCGGAACGACGACGCGCCGGAAGCGGGGCTGCTGGTTCATCGAGACGATGCGGTGCTCGAGGTTCGTCTTGACCTTGTTCTCGTGGCCCGAGTAGGTGTTGATCACGTACCAGCGAAACATGCGCCTACCTTTGCAGATCGACGAGCTTGGTTGCGAAGCGGGCGAACACCTGGTCGAGGCCGTACAGGTACGCAC
>DASTWH010000109.1:0-2549 GCA_035758735.1 Gaiellaceae bacterium | reverse complement strand
GCTCAGGCTCCGCGGGGTGCTCGCGTGCCCCGAGTGCCGGTCGCTGCTCGCGGACGGGCGCGAGGTCCCGGAGGTCGTGCTGCCGCGCGCGCGCACGGCCTCGTAGGCCGTGCACGAGTCGCCGGCGGAGATCGACGAGCTCCAGGGCGACGACGTCGCGATCACCGTCAACGGCACCGCGGTCGTGCTGGAGCGCGACCACCCCGACGTCCCGGCGCTCGAGCCGGTCTACCACGAGCTCTACGAGAGCAGCCCGTTCAGCTGGGGCGAGGGCGTCGTGCTCGTGCGGGTCGAGCCGACCTCGATGTGGTCGTACTCGTTCCGCCCCGAGGCCTTTCCCGAGTAGCGCCTGCGCGATACCGTTACGAGCTGCAGGCCGGATGGCCGCGGGCGCTCAGGCGTCCGAGGAAAGTCCGGACACCGCAGGGCAGGACGCTGGGGAAATCCCAGGCGGCGAAAGCCGACGGAAAGTGGAACAGAGAGGAGACCGCCGGTTCTCGAACCGGCAAGGGTGAAACGGTGGGGTAAGAGCCCACCAGCGCCGTGGCGACACGGCGGCTTGCCAAACCCCGTCCGGTGCAAGGCGAAGCAGGTCCCGTTGACGCGGCCCGCCGAGGGACCGGGTGCGCCGCTCGAGCCACCGGGAGACCGGTGGCCTAGATGGATGGCCATCCACGACAGAATCCGGCTTACAGGCCTGCTACGGAAAAGCCCCGCGATGCGGGGCTTTTTCATTGCCGCGCATGGTTGGATGAGCGGGTTGCCCACGACGACGGAGGAGGCGCAGGTGACGGACAGCGGGCGGAAGGTGGAGGCGATCGTTCCGGCGGCGGTGGAGGCGTACGCCGAGCGCTGGAGCTACTCGCCGGGCGTCGTCGTCCCGGCGGGCGACCTCCTCTTCGTCTCCGGCCAGGTCGGGCGCGCCGCCGACGGCACGGTCGTGGCAGACCCGGAGGAGCAGTTCGCGACGGCGTTCGCCAACCTCGCGGCGATCCTCGAGCAGGGCGGCGCGACGCTGGCGGACGTCGTCGACCTGACGACCTACCACACGTCGATGGGCGACCTCGCGCTCTTCGCCGAGGTGAAGGGGCGCCACCTGACGTCGGCGCCGTATCCCGCGTGGACGGCGATCGGCGTGCAGGAGCTCGCCCTTCCGGGGCTGCGCGTGGAGATCAAGGCAACCGCCCGGCTCGAGCCGGCGGGCGCCTAACCGGGCAGCGCGGCGTAGAGGTCGACCGGAACGCCGTCCGGGTCCTGGAGCTGGGCGTAGCGCTGGCCCCAGAAGGCGTCCCACGGCTCCTTCTCGCCGGTGAACCCGTCGGCGACGGCACGCGCGTAGGTCTCGTCGACCTCGGCCGGGCTCGCGCACTCGAAGGCGAGCGAGAGCTGGTTGCCGCGCTCGCGCGTCCAGTCCGGGCGAAAGCTGCGCACGACCTCCTCGCTGTCGAGCATCAGCCGGGCGCCGCCGGCGAGCGTCGCCTCCACATGTCCCTCGTCGGGCGCCTCGGGCAGGTCGACCCCGAGCAGCCGGTAGAACCGGATCGACGTCGCCATGTCGCCGACGACGAGCCCGAAAGCGTTCAGCTCGGCCATCGCCGCACCCTAGCCCGCGCCGCCGGTCGAGCCGACCGCGTCGCGGACCTTCTCGATGACGGCGGTCTCCTCGGGGCGGACGCCGCCTTTCGCCTCGGCGACCGTCTCGGCGACGTCGAGGACGAGCGCGCGGTAGGGCTCGAGCTCGTCCGGCGCCTTGCTCGAGAGGATCCCGACCGCCTCGCGCAACGCGGTGAGCGTGCCCTCCTCGAGCTCGGCCGGTGACGTGAAGAAGCCGAACTCCGTGCTGTGGCCCTCGGCGAGCTCGCGCAGCAGCGGGGTCGCGCCCTCCTTGCGCTGCGCCACGAGCTCCTTCGCCAGCGCCGATGCCTCGCCGAAGCTGTCCGTGAAGTCCTTGTGCCCGGCGGAGACGAACATGCCGGCGCCCGTGACGCCCTTGCGCAGCGTTTCCCACTCCTCCTCGGTGAAATCGCTCTTGTCTGCCATCGTGCTCCTTTCCTCGGTCGTCTCGTGTCAGCGTCCGTCGTCGGTCAGGTGGACGAGCGTCTCGAAGCCGCCGTACACCATCCGCTCGGCGTCGAACGGCATCGCGTCCGACTCCATCATGTCCGCGAGCCGCGGGTCGCTCATTACCTTGGCGTTCACCCGGTCGCGGTGCGCGCGGGACTTGTAGACGATCCACGAGAACACGACGACCTCGCCGCGCTTCAGGTTCAGCCCGCGGGGGAACGAGGTGATCTTTCCGCGGGGCACGTCGTCGGCGATGCACTCGCGCACCTCGAGGGCGCCGTGCTCGATCCAGACCTTGCCGGCCTTGCGCGCCTGACGACGGTAGGCGTCGATGTTGCGCTTGGGGAGGGGAACGAGGAATCCGTCGACGTAGCGGGGCATCTCTGCTCCTTTCGGGGGCAACGGTCACTCGTACCCCGTGGAGCGAGTTCTCAGCCGCGCGCGGTCAGGCGGCGTCGAAGCCGCGGATCGCGGCCTCGACGAGG
>DASTWH010000061.1:0-5040 GCA_035758735.1 Gaiellaceae bacterium | reverse complement strand
TCGGGATCGCGCCCTCACGCGCGCGCTGTTGAAGTAGGAGCGAGCGAACGTCGCGTTAGGTGTCGTGCACGCCGCAGCCGAGCCACTCGTGGCCGAAGCGGCGCATCTCGTGCACGACGGGGAGGAGCGCCTCGCCCTTCGGGGTGAGCGCGTACTCGACGCGCGGCGGCGATTCCGGGTAGCTCTGGCGCGCGACGATCTCCTCCGACTCGAGCCACCGCAGCCGCTCCGCGAGCGTCCGCGGGCTGATCCCTTCGCACGAGCGCTCGAGCTCCGTGAAGCGGCGGGGCCCCTCCGAGAGGTCGTGGACGATGAGCACCGTCCACTTCGAGCCGACGATCTCCGCCGCGCCGGCGACCGAGCAGGTCGGCGCTGCGTGAACGGGGAGCATCGTGCGAGAGGCCACGAGCTGATTGTACGGTCCTAGTTCCATGGAGGCGGGTTGTGGACCCACCGGCCGCCCACCATCGTCGCGACCACCTCGACCGACTCGAGCTCCTCGACCGGGCACTCGAGCGGGTCGCGGGAGAGGACGACGAGGTCCGCGAGCATTCCGGGGAGAAGCCGGCCCCGCCGGCGCTCGTCCCGTGAGAGCCATGTGGGGTTCACGATCGTCGCTTCCAGCGTCTGCTCGACGGTGAGGCACTGCTCCGGGTGCCACGGAGATCGGGAGTCGATCGTCCGGCGAACGCCCGCGACGATCCCCGCGAGCGGATCGAGCTCCTCGACCGGTGCGTCCGAACCGTTCGCGACGAGAGCGCCGGAGTCCCAGAGCGAACGGAATGCGTACGAGCCGCCGACCTGCTCGGGCCAGAAGCGGTCGGCCAGGTCGCGGTCCGACGGTGCGTGGCTGAACTGGACGGAGCACGCGACACCGAGGGAGGCGAAGCGGTCGACGTCCTCCGGCGCGAGGCACTGTGCATGCTCGACGCGGTGCCGCAGCCCGAGCGGCACCCAGACGTCGTGTGTCGCTGCGAACGCGTCCAGAGCCTCGCGGTTGGCCCGGTCGCCGATCGCGTGCACGCCGACCGGCCAGCCGAGGCGAGCTCCCTCGCGGATCACGTCTGCGAGCTCCTCGCCGCTCGTGATCATCACGCCCGAGCCGTCGAGCATCCACGCGGTCTGTGAGCCGAGCGTGCCGTCCATGAACGCCTTCAGGTAGCCGATGCGCAGGTAGTCGTCGCCGATCCCCGAGTGGACGCCGAGCGCAGCGAGCTCGGGGAGCCGCTCGTAGGGAACGGACTGCCAGACTCGGAGCGTCAGCCCATCTCGGTCGCGGACGCGCTGGAAGATCCCGGGCGCGCCGAGCCAGCCGTCCTTGTCGTGGATCGCGACGACCCCGCGGCTCGCCGCGATGCGCAGTCCCTCGCGCGTCGCGTCGACGAACTCGTCCTCCGTGGGCATCGCGAACCGCCCACGAAACCGCCACGCCGACTCTTCCCGCAGGACGCCTGTCGGCTCCCCTATGGCGTCTCGCTCGACGACTCCGCCTTCGACCTCGAGGTCGCCGTCCGCGCACGCGAGCGCCGCCGAGTTGAGCCAGGCGGAGTGGTAGTCCTTCGAGAAGAGGAGCGCCGGGACGTCGCCCGTGACATCGTCGAGTGCCGCGGCCGTGGGCTGCTCGTCCCACTCGGCCGACCTCCAGCCGTACCCGCGGATCCAGCTGCCGTGCCGTGGGTGCGCGCGCACCCGCTCGAGGGCCTCCCCGAGCTTGCTCGCGCCCTCGAGCTTCACGTCGCGCTGCGAGAGCGACCACGTCGGGAAATGGACGTGTGAGTCCGTGAAGCCCGGGAGGACGCACCGTCCGCCGAGGTCGACCACGTCCGGGCTCGGCAGCGCGATCTCGTGCGTTCCGACGCCGCCGGCGACGTGCGCTCCGGCGATGGCCAGCGCTCTCGCCGTCGGGAGCGACGGGTCCATCGTGCGGACGACGCCGTTCTCGAGGATCATGCCGGCGACTGTATCCCCGTGTGAGAGGAGGCAGTGTGTTCGACCACGTCGGTCTGAATGTGGCGGACCTCGAGACGAGCAGGCGGTTCTTCGAGCGGGCGCTCGCGCCGCTCGGCTACCGCGTCGTGATGGACTTCTCCGAGTACGGCGCGGTCGGATTCGGGACGAGCGACGACAAGCCCGAGTTCTGGGTCGGCGCACGCGACCCGCGCGGCACGGGCACGCACGTCGCCTTCGCGGCCTCGGACCGTGCCACCGTCGAAGGCTTTCACGAGGCCGCGTTGGCCGCGGGAGGGACGGACAACGGCCCGCCCGGCATCCGCCACGACTACCACCCAACCTACTACGGGGCGTTCGTCCTCGACCCGGACGGCAACAACATCGAGGCCGTCTGCCACCGCCCGGAATGACCGTCGCGCACGTCGCGGTCAACGTCAGCGACTGGCAGCGCGCGAAGGACTTCTACGAGCCGGTGCTGGGCGGGCTCGGCTACCGCGTCGTCTACGAGGAGGATGGGGTGCTCGCCTACTTCGCGGACGCCCGTGGCCTCGACTTCGGGATCGGCCGTCGCGACCCCGTCGGCGGCGCCCACGTCGCCTTCGAGTGCGACGACCGCTCCGCGGTCGACGCGTTCCACGCTGCAGCGCTCGCGGCGGGAGGACGCGACAACGGGCCTCCCGGCCTCCGCCCGCAGTACGACGCGAGCTACTACGCGGCCTACGTCCTCGATCCCGACCGCAACAACATCGAGGCCGTCTGTCATCACGCGCCCGCCTAGGTCCTAGACTTCGACCGTGCCCTGGGAGCCGCTGACCGACGAGCAGCTCGAGATTCGCGAGCTCGTGCGCACGCTCGCGCGCGACCGGATCGCGCCGCGTGCGGCCGAGATCGACGAGTCGCACGAGTTCCCGTGGGACGTCGTCGAGCTCTTCCGTGAACACGGCATCTTCGGCCTCCTGTTCGACGAGGAGGTCGGCGGGACGGGCACGGGGACGCTGCTCGCGCTCGTGGCGATCGAGGAGGTCTCGAAGGTCTGCGCCACGAGTGGGCTCATTCTCGCCGTGCAGGAGCTCGGCTCGCTGGGCTTGAAGCTCGCGGGCTCGGACGAGCAGAAGGCGCGCCATCTCCCCTCGCTCGCTTCGGGCGAGGTGCTCGCGGCCTACGCGCTGACGGAGGCCGGCTCGGGCTCGGACTCCGCTGCCATGAGGACGACCGCACGGCGCGAGGGCGACGACTACGTCCTCGACGGCTCGAAGCGGTTCATCACGAACGCGGCGGTGGCGGGCCTGTACACCGTCTTCGCGAAGACCGACCCCGATGCCGGGCACACGGGCATCTCGGCCTTCGTCGTCGAGGCCGGAACGCCGGGCTTCGAGGTCGCGCGGCTCGAGCCGAAGATGGGCATCGCGGGGTCCACGACGGGTGAGCTGACGTTCGACGGCGCGCGCGTTCCCGCGGCGAACCGGCTCGGCGAGGAGGGCGACGGGTTCCGCGTCGCGATGCGGATCCTCGACCGCTCCCGGCCCGGCGTCGCAGCCCAGGGCCTGGGTATCGCGCAGGGTGCCACCGACTACGCGCTCGAATACGCGCGAACCCGCGAGACGATGGGGAAGCCGATCGCCGAGCACCAGCTCGTCGCGGGCAAGCTCGCCGACATGGAGACGCGCTGCGAGGCGGCGCGTGGGCTGCTCTACCGGTTCGGACGCATGGTCGACGACGGCGCCGACGAGGCCGAGCTGACGAAGGCGTCGGCGATGGCGAAGCTCTACTGCACCGACACCGCCATGGACGTCACGACCGAGGCGGTGCAAATCCTCGGCGGCTACGGCTACATCCGCGAGTACCCCGTCGAACGGATGATGCGGGACGCGAAGATCACGCAGATCTACGAGGGCACGAACGAGATCCAGCGCCTCGTGATCGCGCGCGAGATGCTCAAGGAGACCCGCGCCTTCCTGCTCGCCGGCGTCGCCTGACGCCTACGCTCGGCAGAACCGGTTGCGCGGGGTCTTCCCGTTCCAGACGAATCCCTGCGCCACGGCGCGCGTGACGGATACCGTGTAGCAGCCCGGGCCCGCCGGTGCGAGCACGCGCGCCTTCCCGGCTGCGCCGGTCGCGACGCGGGCGCGCGCGACCCGGCGTCCGTCCAGCTGGACGAGCACCGTCAGCCTGGTGAGCGAGACGGGCCGCCGCGCGCCGTCGACCGTCTTGACGGTCGCCTCCACGCCGCGGGCGGTGCGGCGGAACGCGATCGGTCCTATGCGGAGTGCTCCCGGATTGACGACGACCGTTGCGGAGGAGGAGGCCGTGGCCCCCTTCGCCGTCGCGGTCACCGTCGCTCTCCCGAGGACGCGCCCGGCCTGGAAGACGACGCTGTCGCCGCGTGCGCGGATCAAGCGTCCGACCGTCGGCGGCGAGACGCTCCACGTCACACCGGCCGGCACGACGTTCCCGAATGCATCCGTCGTCGCGGATCTGAGGGTGACCTCGCCGCGGGCACGGATCTCCCGCGACGCCGGCGTCACGCTGACCCGTGCCGTCGGCCCGGCGACGACCGTCACGTCCCGCGTGGCCTGCGTCGTGCCCGGCGCCGTTGCCTGCAGCGTTGCCCGGCCCGCGCGCGTGTCCCGGTACGAGAAGGTCAGAACTGCGCCGGGCGAGACCGTCAGCGTCAACGACGGCGTCCACGGGCCGGCGGACGAGGTCGAGAACGCCCCGGCGGTCGAGCTCGACCGCAAGGTGACGACGAAGGGCCGCGTGCCCGAGGCCTGCACCGAGAGCTGAAGTGGGGGCGACGCGACGCCCGCCACCAGCGTCGTCGTGGAGGGTCCGATCGTGAGCGTCGACTGCGACCACGTGCGCAAGTTCCGCCACGCCTCGTTGTGCCTCGCGTCCACCAGGTCGAGTGCGCACAGCGTGTCGTCCGACCCGCAGGCGCCCGTGCGGGCCGTCTCGGGATCGATTCCGGCGGACGAGTCACGGATTGCGGCGGCGAGCCGGTCGAGCAGCAGGGCCGTCTGCGCGACGAACTCGGCGTCGGAGACGCCGGTCGTGTTCCTCGGCGCCCAGGCAAAGCCCCAGTGGTCCTGG
>DASTWH010000045.1:0-3196 GCA_035758735.1 Gaiellaceae bacterium | reverse complement strand
TACGTGTGGTGCACGGATCCGGGCCGAGTCAGTGCCGAGTGGGACGGCTGGGGCGGCAACTAGAATCGAGCCAGTGATCGCCCGCTACTCCAGGCCTGCGATGACCCGGGTCTGGTCGGAGGAGGCGAAGCTCGAGACCTGGTTGGCCGTCGAGCTCGCCGTCCTCGACGCCTGGGCTCAGGTGGGGACGGTTCCCTCGTCGAGCGCTCGTTCCGTGCGCGAGCGCGCCCGCGTGCCGTCCCCCCAGCGCGTCGCCGAGCTGGAGCGCACGACCAACCACGACGTCGCCGCCTTCGTCGACGCCGTCGCCTCCGACCTCGGTGCGGAAGGGCGCTGGTTCCACTATGGACTGACCTCATCCGACGTCCTCGACACCGCCCTCGCGCTCACCGTGCAGGCCGCGGGTGAGCTGATCGTCGAGGGCCTGGAGCGCGCGATTCGGGCGGTCGATACACGCGCCGACGAGCACCGTGCGACCGTGACCATCGGCCGGACCCACGGCGTGCACGCGGAACCGACGACGTTCGGCCTCAAGCTCGTCGGCTGGGCGTTTCAGCTGGAGCGGGATCGCGAGCGCCTGGACGCCGCGCTGGCCGGAATGCGCGTCGGCAAGCTCTCCGGCGCCGTCGGCACGTACGCGACCACGACGCCCGAGGTCGAGCGGCGTGCCTGCGAGGCCCTCGGGCTCGAACCGGCTCCAAGCTCGACGCAGATCCTCCAGCGCGACCGCCATGCTGCGCTGCTCTCCTCACTCGCCGGGGTCGCGTCGTCGCTCGAGCGGTTCGCGACCGAGATCAGGCATCTGGCGCGTACCGAGGTGCGTGAGGTCGAGGAACCGTTCGCGCCGGGTCAGAAGGGCTCGTCCGCGATGCCGCACAAGCGGAACCCCATCGTCTCGGAACGGCTCTGCGGTCTCGCGCGCGTCGTACGCGGCCACGCGCTCGTCGGCTTCGAGAACGTCGCCCTCTGGCACGAGCGAGACATCTCGCACTCGTCGGCCGAGCGCATCGTCCTACCCGATGCGTTCCTCGCGGTCGACTACATGCTCGACCGCTTCGCGTGGCTCGTGGAAGGACTCGTCATCCGGCCGGAGCGCATGCGGGCGAACCTCGAGGCGACGGGCGGGCTGTTCTTCAGCCAGCGTCTCCTGCTCGCCCTCGTCGGGTCGGGGCTCGAGCGGGATGCGGCCTATCGGTTGGTGCAGCGGCACGCGATGCGCGCCTGGGACGAAGGGCTCGATTTCCGTCGCCTGGTTCGATCCGATCCCGAGATCTCCGCGCGGGTGGACGTGAGTGAGGTGTTCGACCTCGCGGCCTACACCCGCCATGTCGAAGCGGTCTTCGATCGCCGCCCGACGCGAGCCCGGGAGGAAGCGCCGGCATGAGCCGACCTGCGACGCACATCGCGAGCGGGAAGGTCCGCGAGGTCCACGCACTCGACGACGCAACGCTCGTCCTGACGGCGAGCGACCGGATCTCGACCTTCGACGTCGTCCTGCCGACGCCGATCCCGGACAAGGGACGCGTGCTGACGGGGCTCTCGGCCTTCTGGTTCGCGCGAACGCGGGACCTCATCCCGAACCATCTGCTCGAGCTCGGAGAGGACGGGCGCACGATGACGTGCCGTCGGCTCGAGATGCTGCCGGTCGAGTTCGTCGTCCGCGGCTACCTGGCGGGCTCGGGATGGACGGACTACCGCGAGGCCGCCGCGGTCTGCGGGCATGTCCTGCCACCCGGGTTGCAGGAGTCGTCCGTCCTTCCGACGCCGATCGTCACGCCGGCTACGAAGGCGGCCGAGGGGCACGACGAGAACATCGACGAGGAGCGGGCGGCCGAGCTCTGTGGTGAATCCCGGTACGTGGTTGCTCGCGCCGCGGCGCTCGACCTCTATCGCTTCGGCGCGCAGCATGCCGAGGCCCGCGGAATCATCCTCGCCGACACGAAGTTCGAGTTCGGCGTGGGGGCGGACGGGGCGGTCGTGCTCGCGGACGAGGCGATGACGCCGGACTCGTCGCGCTTCTGGCCCAGCGCGTCCTATGCGCCGGGCGGCCCACAACCGTCGTTCGACAAGCAGTTCGTCCGCGATTGGTGCGTGCGAACGGGGTGGAACAAGGAGGCCCCCGGTCCCGAGCTCCCGGACGACGTCGTGGAGGGGACGCGTGCCCGGTACCTCGAGGCGTTCGAACGCCTCACCGAGATCGCCTTCGCGGACTACGTGGCGCGACCGGAGGCCGTGTTGTGAAGGCGACGATCCTCGTGCGACCGAAAGCAGGCATCCTCGATCCGCAGGGCGACGCGGTCGGGCACTCGCTGAGGAAGCTCGGCTTCGACGTTGCGGGTGCGCGCGTCGGGCGGGTCATCGACCTCGAGCTCGGCGTCGACGATGCGGACGCGGCGCGCGCCGAGATCGAGCGCATGTGTGGAGAGCTGCTCGCGAACCCGCTCATCGAGAGCTTCGAGATCCGGCTGGGGGAGTCGTGAACCACCGGGCGGTCGTCGCCGTGGTCGTCTTCCCAGGCTCGAACGACGACCGGGACGCCGGGTGGGCGCTCGGCTCGGTCGGCGCGGAGCCGGCCTTCGTCTGGCACGAGGAGACCGTGCTCCCCGATGGAACGGGTGCCGTCGTCCTCCCCGGAGGCTTCTCGTATGGCGACTACCTGCGGACGGGAGCGATCGCGAGCGTCGCGCCGATCATGGACGCGGTTCGCGAGTTCGCGTCGGCCGGCGGACCGGTGCTCGGCATCTGCAACGGATTCCAGGTCCTGTGCGAGGCGCGCCTCCTTCCCGGCGTCCTCCGGCCCAACCGTCAGCTCGAGTTCGTGTGCAGCGACGCGACGATGCGGGTCGAGGCCGTGGACAACCTCTTCCTTCGGCGGTGCGCCGTCGGTCAGGAGCTCGTCATCCCGGTCAAGCACGGCGAGGGGGCGTGGTATGCCGACGAAGGCACGTTCGTCCAGCTCGCCGCGCGGGGCCAGATCGTCCTACGCTACGCCGACGACGTGAACGGCTCGCTCGGAAACGTCGCGGGGGTCGTCAACGAGTCGGGCAACGTCATGGGGCTCATGCCCCATCCTGAGCACGCCGTCGACCCGCTGCTGGGCTCGGCGGACGGAGGGCTCCTGCTCGCGGCGCTCGTCGACGCCGCCGCCCGGCACGGCGCGCTCGCGGCGACGTCCGTCTGAGTCAGCCTCGTCCGA
>DASTWH010000335.1:0-5925 GCA_035758735.1 Gaiellaceae bacterium | reverse complement strand
CATGCCCTCGAGCACGTCGCGTTCTTCAGCGCCGGGATCGTGCTTTGGCTCCCGGTTCTCGAGACGCTCCCGGCACCCGAGTGGTTCGGCACCGGCGCGAAGCTCGCATACATCGTGGGCGTCCGTCTCGTCGCGACCGTGATCGGCAACGTCTTCATCTGGGCCGGCTCTCCCTTTTACGACGTCTACGAGGGCGGCGACGACTACCTCGGGCTCTCGCCGGGTGCCGATCAGAGCCTCGCGGGCTCGCTGATGATGCTCGAAGGCTCGCTCGTCACGATCGTCGCGCTCGCGTGGCTGTTCCTGCGCATGGCGCAGGAGGGCGACGTGCGGCAGGAGCTGATCGAGAGCGGCGTCGACGAGCGGACCGCCCGGCGCGCCGTTCGCTATCGCCGCTGGCACGAGCTCACGTGATCGGCTCCCTCTGGGGACTGCTCCTCGTCGGCCTCGTCCTCGCCTCGAGCGTGATGGCTGCGCTCTGGTACGTGCAGGTGCGCATCCGCGATGCGAGTCACGTGGACGTCGCCTGGGCTGCCCTCATCGCGTGCGCGGCGATCCTGTACGCGTTGCTCGCGGACGGCGACGTTGCGCACCGCGTGGTCGCAGCCATGCTCGCGTCGTTGTGGGGCTTCCGCCTCGCCGGCTACCTGTACGTCGATCGGATCCGCGGAAAGGACGAGGACGGCCGCTACCGGGAGCTCCGGGCGAAGTGGGGTGCGCATGCGAACGCGAGGTTCTTCTGGTTCTTCCAGTTCCAGGCGCTCTTCGTCGTCTTCTTCTCACTGCCGTTCGCGCTCGTCTGTCTCGACCCCGACCGGACGATCTCCGCGCTCGCCTGGGCCGGCATCGCGGTGTGGGCGATCGGGAACGTCGGGACGATCGTCGCCGACCGCCAGCTCGCCGTCTGGCGCGCGAACCCCTCCAATCAGGGGAAGACCGCGCGAACGGGGCTGTGGAGCTGGTCACGCCACCCGAACTACTTCTTCGAGTGCGTGAGCTGGTGCGGCGTCGCCCTCGTCGCGACGACCGCTCCGTGGGGGTGGATCGCGTGGATCGTCCCGGCTGGCCTCCTGTTCCTGCTCTTCCGTGTCACGGGCATCCCCGCCACCGAACGGCAGGCGCTCCGCAGCCGCGCCGACTACGCCGAGTACCAGCGCATGACGAGCGCATTCGTCCCACTCCCGCCCAGACGGATCGCGTAGCTGTCCGCTGGACGTTGTGAGCCGGGCCCCGCAATGAGATAGTCAGCGCGTGAACTCAGTCGGCGAGCTGCCGGCAGGCACCGTCACCTTCCTGTTCACCGACATCGAGGGTTCCACACAGCTGCTCAAGCAGCTTGGCGGAGAGAGCTACGGGCACGCCCTCGACGGCCATCGTCGAATCCTCCGTGAGGCCTTCGCCGAGCACGACGGCCACGAGATCGACACACAGGGGGACTCGTTCTTCGTCGCGTTCCGCCGTGCCAAGGATGCGGTTGCCACCGCCATCGCCTGCCAGCGCAGGCTGGCGGAGCACGACTGGCCCGCCGGGAGCGAGCTCCGCGTGCGCATGGGGATTCATACGGGCGAGCCGGCCATGGGGGGCGAGCGCTACGTCGGGATGGGCGTCCACAGGGCGGCACGCATCTGCGCGGCCGGGCACGGCGGCCAGGTGCTCGTCTCGCAGACGACGCGTGAGCTTCTGCGCGACGACCCGATCCCCGAGGTCACGCTGCGCGACCTCGGCGAGCACCAGCTCAAGGACATGGACGAGCCGGAGCGGATCTTCCAGCTCGTCGCCCCGGGACTGCGCGATCAGTTCCCCGGACTGAAGACGGCCGCGCCTCCGCCCTTCGAGGGCCGGGAGGGCGAGCTCGCCGAGGCCGCGTCGGAGGAGCTGGCGAAGCGCTGGCGCCGACCGGCGCGCCGGACTCTGATCATCGCGACGTTCGCGGCTGCACTCGTGGGACTGAGCGTCGGGGTGCTCCTGACGCAGGGCGGAGGGTCGAGCGCAAGCGCCTCAATCGCGCCGAACGCGGTCGGCGTGATCGATTCGGACAGCGGCGAGGTCGTCTCGGAGGTTCCTGTCGGCGGGGCCCCGGGCGAGGTCGCAGCCGGGCTCGGGGCGGTCTGGGTCACGAACGCGAACGACAACACCGTCTCCCGGATCGACTCCAGCACCAACCGGGTGGTTCAGACGATCAGGGTCGGCGGAGGGCCGACAGGAGTTGCCATCGGGGCGGGTGCGGTATGGGTGGCCAACGGGCTCGAAGGCACCGTCTCGCGAATCGATCCCACGACGAACCTGGAGGTTGACAAGGTCACGGTCGGCAACGGTCCGAGCGGGGTCGCGTACGGCGAAGGGGCTGTCTGGGTGACGAACTCGGTGGACGGCACCGTGTCTCGAATCGCACCTGGCGCCCCGCGCGCGACCAGGCAGTTCCCGGCGGCCGTCGGCGCGTCCGCGATCGCAGTCGGCTTCGGCCGGGTCTGGATCGCATCGCCTCCGACCGCGAGCGTCGTCGCGCTCGATCCCAGCTCCGGCCGCGTGCTCCGGGAGATCGGCGTCGGCGGTGAGCCGAGCGCTCTGGCGACCGGGGCCCGTGCCGTCTGGGTCACGAACCGCGCAGACGGGACGGTTTCGATGATCGATGCGGAATCGGGCTCGGTCAGGGATCTCATCCCTGTCGGGCCGGAGCCCGAGGGAGTCGCCGTCGACCCGGACGCAGTCTGGGTGACGAACGGCGGCGACGGATCCCTCGTCCGTCTGGACCCTGCGGACGGTCGAGTGGCACGGACGGTTGCGCTCGACAACCCGCCGCATGGCATCGCCTCGACGCCCGAAGGGGTGTACGTCGCGGTCCGGTCGACGGGGATCGAGCACCGAGGCGGCGCGCTCGAGGCCCTTCTCGGTCTTGGCGTCGGATCCCTGGACCCCGCCGTCGAGGGGTTCGGCCTGTCTCCGATCCTCGTCCTCACGAACGACGGCCTCGTCGGGTTCCGGAGGGTCGGCGGCGTCGAGGGAGCCCAGCTCGTGCCGAATCTCGCTGTGGCGCTCCCCACGCCGACCGACGGGGGCAAGACGTACACGTTCCAGGTACGCCCTGGCATCCGCTACTCGAACGGAGGCGTCGTCGAGCCCGACGATTTCAAGCGGGCGATCGAGCGCCTCTTCGTCGTCGCCACGGACGCGGGCGGCGAAGGGTATTACGGAGGGATCGTCGGGACCGACCGCTGCACGATCGGCAAGCCGTGCGACCTCTCTCGCGGCATCACCGCCGACCGCGCGGCCGGAACCATCACCTTCCACCTGACCGAGCCCGACGCAGACTTCCTCGCGAAGCTGGCGCTGCCGTTCGCCGTCGCGGTGCCTCGAGGGACTCCGGCTCGAACGCGGCTCACGCGTCCGCTTCCGGCGACCGGGCCCTACCGGATAGCCGCGTTTCAGAGGAAGTCGAAGACGATTCGGCTCGTGCGCAACAGCGCCTTCCGCGAGTGGTCTGCCGACGCGCAGCCGGACGGCTTTCCGGATTCGATCTCGTTCTCCTGGCGATTCGAGTCCGATACGTCCGCGGCCCTACGCGCCGCGGAACGCGGAGCGGTGGATGTCGCGTTCGGCAGCGGACCGCCGCCGTCGAAGCAGACGCTCGACGCGATCGCCGTGCGCTCGCCGGGCCAGCTGCGCCTGAGCCCGACGCTCAGCACGGAGGGCTTCTTCCTCAACACGCGCGTGCCGCCTTTCAGTGATGTGCGCGCGCGACAAGCCGTGAACATGGCGTTCGATCGCGAGACCTTCGCGAGCACCCTCGGCCGCGCGTTTGCCCCGACCTGTCACCTCCTGCCGCCGAACCTCCCCGGATATCGGCCCACATGTCCCCCCGGTGGGCCGCACCGCCTCGACGCGGCCCGCCGCCTCGTTCGGAGCTCGGGGACGATCGGCGCGGCCGTCACCGTCGTCACGCCCCCGCTCATCGCCAACCAGGCGCGGTACCTCGCGTCCGTGCTCGACTCGGTCGGCTACCGGGCGCGGGTCAGGCCGCTCAGCCTCGACGCGTACTTCGGCGAGGTTTCCGACTCTCGAACGCAGACGCAGGCCGGGTACTCGGGTTGGATCTCAAGCTATCCGTCGGCCGCGGACTTCCTGCCGCCGCTCTACAGCTGCGCCGCGTTCGTTCCGGCCTCACCCGGTGCGAACACGAATCTCGCCGGTTTCTGCGATCCGGCGGTGGACGTCAAGATGCGCGCCGCCACTCAGGCACAGGCGCAGGATCCCGCCGCAGCCACCACGCGCTGGCAGGAGGTCGAGCGGGCGATTCTCGCGCAGGCCCCTTTCGTGCCCGCCTACAACCGGAGCGACGTCAACGTCGTGTCGAAGCGCGTCGGCAACTTCCAGTACAACCCGCAGTGGGGCGTCCTGGTGAGCCAGCTCTGGGTGCAGTAGCCGGCTAGGCCGGCGCGGGCTCGAAGCGGAGCTTCTCGACCTTCGCCGGCACGCGCGTGGGGTACTCGCGCGTGAAGCACGCGCGGCAGACGGAGTCGTCGGGGAGCTGGGTCGCCTCCTGCATGCCGTCGACCGAGAGGTAGTGGAGCGAGGTCGCGCCGATGTGGGCGCGCATCTCCTCGACCGACCGGTGCGCCGCGACGAGCTCGTCCTCGTCGGCCATGTCGATCCCGTAGAAGCACGGGGAGACGACTGGGGGTGAGGACACGCGCACGTGCACCTCCGCAGCGCCGGCGTCGAAGAGCATCTGCACGAGCTGCCGCGTCGTGTTCCCGCGCACGATCGAGTCGTCGACGACGACGATCCGCTGTCCGGCGACCTCGTCGAGCGGGTTGAACTTCATTCGGATGCCCTGCTCGCGCATGCCCTGCTCGGGCTGGATGAACGTGCGCGCGACGTACCGATTCTTGATGAGCGCCTCGTTGTAGGGGATTCCCGAGGCCTTCGAGAAGCCGATCGCGGCGGGGGTGCCGCCGTCCGCGACGCCGATGACGAGGTCCGCATCCGCCGGCGCCTCGTGTGCGAGGCGCTCGCCCATCCGCACCCGCGCGCCGTGCACCTCCACACCGCCGACCCGCGAGTCGGGGCGCGCGAAGTACACGTGCTCGAAGATGCAGAGGGCACGTCGACCGGCAGGAACGCCCTGAGCTGCGTGCAGCCCTGCCTCGTCGATCCAGACGACCTCGCCGGGCTGCACGTCGCGCACCGCATCGGCGCCGATGAGGTCGAGGGCGCACGTCTCGGACGCGACGGCCCAGTCGTCGCCGAGCCGCCCGAGCGTCAGAGGTCGAAAGCCCATCGGATCGCGGAACGCGACGAGCGTCCCGTCGACGACGGCCGTGACCGAGTAGGCGCCTTCGAGCTTGGCCATCGCGTTCGCAACGGCCTCCGCGAGCGGGGCCTCGTCGCGGCAGATGAGCGCCGCGATCACCTCGGAGTCGAGACCCGACTCGAGCTTCACGCCGTCCGCGATGAGCTCCGAGCGCAGCTCCTCGACGTTGACGAGATTCCCGTTGTGGCCGAGCGCGACGGTGCGGGCACGTCCGTGGTGGATGAGCGGCTGCGCGTTGGCCCACTTGTTCGCCCCCGTCGTCGAGTAGCGCGTGTGGCCGATCGCCACCTCGCCGGGCAGCGCCTGCAGCTGCTGTTCGTCGAACACATGTGCCACGAGACCCATCTCACGCAGCACCGTGAGGTGCCCGCGGTCGGACACCGCGATACCCGCGGCTTCCTGGCCGCGGTGCTGGAGCGCGAACAGCCCGAAGTACGCGAGACGCGAGACGTCCCGCTCCCCGGAGCGGATGCCGAAGACTCCACACATCAGCGCGCAAGACCGGGATTCGCTCGCGCGAACCCCGGTCGCGCGAAGATCCCTGACGGCGGCCGCTTCGCGGCCGCGGTGTTTGCGGTCATCACACGTCCCCTTCGCTCGCCCGGGCGCTCCGC
>DASTWH010000315.1:0-8504 GCA_035758735.1 Gaiellaceae bacterium | reverse complement strand
TTTGCCTTGTTCTTCGCGCCGATCTTCTTCGCGAGCGCGATGAACTCGTTCTGGCTGGTCGGGACCTTCCCCTTGACCTGGCTGAACAGGTCGGTGCGATACGTGACGACCCGCGAGCCCGCGTAGTACGGGACGCCGTAGATCTTCCCGCCGTAGCGCCCGGAGGCCGCCAGGCCTGCGAGCCAGGTGCTCTTGTTCGGGAAGGAGTTCGCGGTCAGGTCCTGGAAGGCGCCTGCCGCGCTGTACTTCGTCATCTCGGTGTTCCCCATCTCGATGACGTCAGGCGCGTTGCCGCCTGCGAGCGTCGCATCGAACTTCGCGAGGTGGGTTCCCCAGGTCTGATACTGGACGTCGACGTCCCAGCCCGCGTTCTGGGCCTTGAACTGTGCGTTCGCGGCCGCCACGACCTCCGGCCAACCGGACTGAGCGTCGACCTGGAGCCAGACAGTGAGCGTGTTGGCCGAACTGCCACCGGAAGCTCCGCCGGCACCGACCGCCACCACTGCCAACGCCGCAACGAGCACCGCTGCGGCCAAAGCACGTACGTTCATTCGCATCCTCCGCGGCATCTTGGCGCTCGACGTGGCCGTACCGGTGAGCGTGGCAGTCCACGGCCGGAGCATCCAAGTGGTTTGTACCAATCTGCCACGGGCAGGAGGCTCCCACATCCGCGGCCATCTGTCAAGCCCCTTCTTCGCAACGGTTGCAGCCGCAATGCCCTGCTGAGCGGCAGCTTTCCGGACGGCGCGCGCCAAACCGCTTTGGTACTAACCACGTTGCTTCTTGGGAGCGACACGACCGTCTCCGTCCCTCGAGCGCCGCCGCTCCTGCGGAATCGACAACGAGGTCACGAGACGGTACCTGTCCCCACGGTAGATCGATTCGACGAATTCGACGATCTCGCCTGCTGCCGAGTGAGTGACGCGCTCGAACCGGAACGCGGGCGAGTGAAGCGGCACGCCGAGCGCCTTCGACTCGTCCTCATCGGTCACGGTCGGCTCGATCGTCTGCTCGCCCCCGACGACGACGATCCCATAGCGGTCGCGCAGCAGCTCGTAGAACGACCGCTGCTCGAGATCCGCAGCGGTGAGGCCGGGAACGTGCGACGCGCGGATGTGCACCGTCTCGATCGCCATGCTCTCGCCGTCCGCCAATCTGAGCCGATCTGCGACGAGCACGGGCTCCGAGGGAGAGACGTGAAGGAGCCGCCCGAGGCGCGCCCCGGCCGGTACGGCACGCAGGTCGAGCGTCCTCGACTCCGGCCGGAGACCACGTCGTCGCATGTCGTCGGTGAACGACGTCATCGTGAGCTCCTGCGCGATCTTCGGCTCGCTCACGAACGTCCCGGAACCGTGTCGACGGACGAGATGACCTTCGCGGACGAGGTCGTCGAGCGCGGCCCGCACGGTGAGCCGGGATACGCCGAAGTCGGCGCTGAGCTGCCGCTCGGACGGAATCGCGTCGCCGACCGCGAGCTGCTCGATGAGGTCGAGTACCAGGTCGCGCGTCGCGGCCTGCTTCGTCACGTGCCCCATCGTAGTCGAGCGATCGGCAGTGGTCATGACCAGGCTCCGGTCACGAGACGAGCGACGCCGCTGGCCGACGGTCGCCCGCTCGGGCGCCTACGAGCGCCGCGCCGGTGTCCGGGTCGAAGAAGTGGAACCGCGACGGATCGACAGCCAAACGCAGCGGGTACCCGACGCGGGCGGTCGTCCGCGGATCGACCCGCGCATTGAGGAGCGAGCCGCGATCCGTGACGAGATCCGTCGTCGTGTCCTCGTCCTCGCCGAGCGTCTCCGCGGCGATCCTCGTCGCGTGCACGCGGAAGAAGACGTGCGCGTCGGAGCCGAGCTCCTCGAGCACGACGACCTCGACGTCGACCGTTGGAAGCTCGGCGGGGACGAACGACGCGTCCTCGAACGCCTCGGGACGGATGCCGAGGACGACCAGGCCGCTCTCCCGTCCCTCGGGTCGCCGCGACGGGTCGAGCTTGACGCGGAGCTGCCCGAAGACGACGTCACCGTCCACGATCGTCGCCTCGACCAGGTTCATCGCCGGCGAGCCGATGAAGCCGGCGACGAAAAGGTCGCCCGGCTGCTCGTAGAGCGTCTGGGGCGTGTCGACCTGCAGGATCCGGCCATCGCGCATGACTGCGACGCGCTGTCCCAGCGTCATGGCTTCGACCTGGTCGTGCGTGACGTAGACGGTCGTGACCCCGAGCTGCTGGTGGAGCTGCGCGAGGGACGCGCGCATGCCGACCCTGAGCTTCGCGTCGAGGTTCGAGAGCGGCTCGTCCATGAGGAACGCCTGCGGCTGCCGCACGATCGCGCGACCCATGGCGACGCGCTGGCGCTGGCCACCCGAGAGCTGGGCCGGCTTGCGCTCCAGGAGATCCGTGAGCCCGAGCAGTTCGGCGATCTCGTCGACCCGTGTCCGGATCTCGGACTTCGGCATGCGCCGCACCTTGAGCCCGTAGCCGAGGTTCTGGCGGACGCTCATGTGCGGATAGAGGGCGTAACTCTGGAAGACCATCGCAATGTCGCGGTGGCGCGGGGCGAGGTCGGTCACGTCGCGACCGCCGATCTGGATCTCCCCCGCCGTCACCTCTTCGAGGCCGGCGATCGCGCGGAGCAACGTCGACTTGCCGCACCCGGACGGGCCGACGAGCGCGATGAACTCGCCGTCTCCGATGTCGAGCGACACGTCGTCGATGGCCACGACGTCGCCTGCGAAGACCTTGGTGATGTTCCGAAGCGCGATCTCGGCCATGGGTGCCGGGTATGGATACCACATTTTCCCCCAACTGGTATTGACCACCCGGGAGGAGCGGCGTAGACTCGCCCGATGGTCGAGGACGAGCTGATCACCGAGGCCGGCAGCGACCCGCATGCCGGGTACGAGTCGCGTCCGACGTCCGAGCTCGTCGAGCTGATGAACGCAGAGGACGCATCGGTGCCCGAGGCGGTACGTGCTGCAGCGCCGGCGATCGCCGAGGCGATCGACGCGATCGCAGACCGGATGCGCGCCGGTGGCCGTCTCGTCTACGTCGGCGCCGGATCGTCGGGGCTCATCGCGGCGCTCGACGCGTCGGAGTGCGAGGCGACGTTCTCCACCCCGCCGGGCCTCGTCGTCGCGCTCGTGGCAGGCGACGCCGGCGCAGCGCCACTCACGCGTGCGGTCGCGGAAGACGATGGCGAGGCGGGTGCACGCGACGTCGGCGACCTCACGATCCGCCCCACGGACGTCGTCGTGGGCATCAGCGCGAGCGGCTCGACGCCCTACGTTCTGGGCGCACTCGACGCGGCAGTGACGGCCGGCGCCCTCACGGTGTGCGTCGTCTGCGCACCGGGCTCGACTCTCGGCGCGCTCGTCGACCACGAGATCGTCGTCGTCGTCGGCCCCGAGTTCATCGCGGGCTCGACGCGCCTCAAAGCCGGCACGGCCCAGAAACTCGTGCTCAACGCCATCTCGACGATCACGATGATCCGGCTCGGCAAGACCTACGGGAATCTCATGGTCGACGTCGTCGCCGCGAACGAGAAGCTCGTCGAGCGCGTGCGCAGGATCGTCGCGGCGGCAACCGGTGCGACCCGGGATGAGATCGACGAGGCACTCGCGGCCGCGAACGGCGACGTGCGCGTCGCCATCGTGTGCCTCGTCGCAGGCGTCGACGCCGACACGGCGCGTGCGCGGCTCGAGGTGTCCGGCCGGAGCATCGGCGAGGCGCTCGAGGAGCTGGCATGAGGCTCGGGGTCGAGGCCGCGCTCGTCGACGGGCAGCTCGTCCCGGGCGACCTCGAGGTGATCGGCGGCCGCGTCGCCGGGTTCGGGCTGTCCTCGCCCAACGGGCACGGCATCGCCATTCCCGGGTTCGTCGACCTGCAGGTGAACGGCTTCGGCGGTGTCGACTTCCTCGGCGCGGACGCCGAGGGCTACCGGCAGGCGGGCGACGCCCTGCTCGAGACCGGTGTGACCGCCTACCTCCCCACATTCATCACCTCTCCCGAAGAGCAGCTCCTCGCCGCCCTCCGCGAGGTGCCTGCCAAGTCGGACGGGCCCCGAGTCCTCGGAGCCCATCTCGAAGGGCCGTTCCTGTCGGCCCTTCGACTCGGGGTCCATCCGGCCGAAGCTCGCCGTAACCCCGATCCCGAGCTGCTCGATCGGCTCCTGGCGGCCGGGCCCGTCCGACTGGTCACTCTCGCGCCCGAGCTTCCCGGCGCGCACCGGATCATCGAGCAGCTGCTGCGGCGCGAGATCGCCGTGTCCTGCGGCCACTCCGATGCGAGCGCCGAGGACGCCAATGCGGCGTTCGACCTCGGTGTCAGGAGCGTCACGCACCTGTTCAACGCGATGCGGCCGTTCCACCACCGCGATCCGGGAATCATCGGCGCGGCTCTCGCCCGACCCGACGTCGTCGTCCAGCTGATCGTCGACTGGGTGCACGTGGCGCCGGTCACTGCCGCGATGGTGTGGCAGGCAGCACAGGGACGACTCGCGCTCGTGACGGACGCGGTCGCCGCGGCGGGACTGGACGACGGCTCGTACCGACTCGGCGACGTGTCCGTCGAGGTCTCGGACGGCGTGGCCCGGGGCAACGGCGGCGCGCTCGCCGGTAGCACGCTCACGATGGTCGAGGCGGTTCGCAACCTGCATTCGCTCGGGGTGCGGTTCGAGGACGCGATCGGAGCGGCGACCGAGGTTCCGGCACGCGTCCTCAGGCTTCCGTCGACGGGCAGGATCGGAGTCGGCCTCCCCGCAGACATCGTCGTCGTCAGCGAGGAACTGGAGATCGAGCGAGTGCTCGTGGAGGGGCGCGCGCGTGTCGTCGGCTGAGGCCGCACCGCTGACGGCCCGCGAGCCCGGATCGCGGTTCCTCGACGAGATCCGCGAGCAGCCCGCAGCCATCGGCCGATTGCTCGAAGGCTCGGCGACGTTCGCCGAGATCGCCGACGAGATGCGGCGACGCGAGGCGACGACGATCCGCATGGTGGGCCACGGCTCGTCGGACAATGCAGCGTCGTACGGCGTCTATGCGTTCGGGCTCCTGCCGGGATGGACGGCCCTGCGTGACTCGATCTCGCTGACGGTCTACTACGGCGCCGAGCTCGACATGTCGGGCTGCACCGTCCTCGCGCTCTCGCAGTCGGGTCGCACGCCTGACGTCGTCGCATACGCACGCCTCGTTCGACGGCGCGGGGCGTATGTCGTCGCCGTCACCAACGACCGTGACTCCGAGCTCGCCCGCGAGGCCGACGCCGTTCTCGAGCTCCGAGCCGGGGACGAGCGTGCCGTCGCCGCCACGAAGACGTACACGAACCAGCTGGCCGCGCTCGGTCTGCTCGCCGCGCATGCGGCCGGCAAGGGCGACTCGTTCGGCGCGGAGCTCCGATCCGTGGCAGCAGCCATGCCCGAGCTCACGGACTCGCTCCAGGCGCGCATCGGCAACGTGGCCGTCCCGTTCGCCTATGCCGGCCGGATGTTCGTCGTGGGTCGCGGGGCGGAGTACGCGACCGCGCGCGAGATCGCACTCAAGCTGCTCGAGACCTGCCGGATCGCCGCCGAACCACTGACAGCGACCGACCTCGCACACGGGCCTGTCGCGGCGCTCGACTCGCTGTTCCCGGTGTGGGCGATCGCGTCCGACGATCCGAACCTGCCCGCGGTCGTCGAAGCGGTCGAGCGCGCACACGAAGCGGGCGCGACGATCGTCGCGAGCGGGTCCGCGGCGGAGGCCGTCCCGCACGCCCAGTACGTGCTGGCAAGCCCCAAGACATCCTCGCCGCTCCTGTCGCCGCTCCTCTCCATCCTCCCCGGACAGCTCTTCGCGTGGGCGCTCGCCCGCGCGCGCGGCCTCGATCCCGACGCGCCGCGCGGCCTGTCGAAGGTGACGCTCGCCCGCTGATGTGCTGCGCAAGACCGGAGATCCGCTCGCGCGGAGTCTCCGGTCGCACTGAGACCCCTAAAGGCGGCTGCTGCGCAGCCGCACCGTTACGTCGACTCAGACGCCCGCTGGTTCGCGCGATTGCGCGGAGACCTTGTCGAGGATCGCTTCGAGCAGACGCCCCGACGAGAGCACGTGCTCGCGGGCGAGCACCCTCGCGCCCTCCGGGCTCCGGGCGGCGATCGCGTCGCGAATCGCCCGATGCTGCCGGTCGTTCTTCAGGTACAGCTCGTCGAGGTCGGCCCCGGTCGCCCAGACCGGTTTCACGAGGAACGTCCGCCGCGCCGCCTTCGCCATCCGCTCGATGAGCGGGACGTCGGCCGAGCGGTAGATGACGTCGTGGAACGAGTGGTTGAGGTGGAGCCAGTCGCGCGCGACCTCGAGGTCCTGCCGGCCCTCGTGGCTCATCTCGACCAACCGCTCCGTCGCGCGATGGAATCTCCGCTCGGCGCGCTCGAGCTCGGCGAGGTCGTCGTCGGTCATCTTCGGCGTGGCGATCCCGGTCGCGAGGCTCTCGAGCTCGGCGCGCACCATGAAGGCCTCTCGGATCTCGTCGCGGGACAGCATGCGGACACGCACGCCGCGATTCGGCTCGAACGTGACGAGCCCGAGCGCGGCCAGTCGACGTAGTGCCTCGCGCACGGGCGTGCGGCTGACCTGGAACTGCTCGGAGAGGTGCTCTTGCCGGAGCGTGCTTCCGGGCGGGATCTCCCCCGAGACGATCGCCTCCTCGAGCGCGAGGGCGATGTCGTCGGCCTTCGTGCCGTCAGACACTCGCGGCTCGCCCCGCCTCGTGGACCGGGTGGCCCAGGAGCTGCGCGTACGCCGTGAGCGTGAGGAAGTCCACGAAGACCTCGCGTAGCGCGACCTTCTCGAAGACCTCGCGCGCCTCGGCGTACACAGGCTCGTCGGGCAGCTCGGCCATCACGTCGGCGACGATGCTCTCGACGTCGGCTCGCTCCACGCGTCCGTGGTGGACCCACTGCCAGATCTGCGACCGCGAGATCTCCGCCGTTGCGGCGTCCTCCATGAGGTTGTCGATCGCGGCGGCGCCGACCCCCTGCAGCCAGGCAGCGATGTAGCGGATGCCGACGGAGACGTTCGAGCGGACGCCGGCCTCGGTGATCTCGCCGGGCGTCGCGATGACGTTCAGAAGGTCGTCCGCTCGGGTGGCGACGTCCTCGCGCAGGCGCTCGAGCTGGTTCGGCCGCTCGCCGAGAACGGCATCGAACTCCGCCATCGCGACGGGCACGAGGTCCGGGTGAGCGACCCAGGATCCGTCGAACCCGTCCTCCGACTCACGCCGCTTGTCCTCGCGGACACGGGTGAGCGCGACCTCGTTCACCTCGGCGTCGCGCCGACTCGGAATGAATGCCGCCATTCCGCCGATCGCATGCGCCCCGCGTCGGTGACACGTGCGTACGAGAAGCTCCGTATACGCCCGCATGAACGGCACCGTCATCGTCACCTGGGCACGGTCGGGCAACACGAACTCGTCGCGCTCTCGGAACTTCTTGATGACGGAAAAGATGTAATCCCACCGTCCCGCATTGAGTCCCGCCGAGTGCTCGCGCAGCTCGTGGAGGATCTCGTCCATCTCGAACGCTGCGAGGATCGTCTCGATGAGGACGGTGGCCTTGATCGTCCCGCGCGGGATCCCGAGCCGGTCCTGCGCGAAGCAGAAGACATCGTTCCAGAGACGCGCCTCGAGATGGCTTTCGAGCTTGGGGAGGTAGAAGTACGGCCCCGAACCGCGCTCGAGCAGGCGCTGCCAGTTGCGGTGCAGGAAGACGCCGAAGTCGAAGAGCCCCGCGGAGACGTGCTTGCCGTCGACCTCGACGTGACGCTCCTGCAGGTGCCAGCCTCGCGGCCGGACGAGGAGCACCGCAACCTCGTCGTTCAGCGCGTAGCGCTTCTCGCCCTGCTCGAGGGAGATCGTTCGGTCGATGGCGTCCGTGAGGTTCTGCTGGCCGCCGACGACGTTCCCCCAGGTGGGCGAGTTCGCGTCCTCGAAGTCGGCCATGTAGATCCGCGCGCCCGAGTTGAACGCGTTGATGACCATCTTGCGGTCGCCCGCCGGGCCTGTGATCTCGACGCGGCGATCCTGGAGGTCGGCCGGAACGGGGGCCACGCGCCAGTCTCCCTCGCGAACGGAGCGGGTCTCGTCGAGGAAGTCGGGGAGCTCTCCGGCTTCGATCCGCTCCTGGCGTTCCGCCCGCGCGAGAAGGAGCTCCTCGCGCCGACCGGCGAACTCGCGCTGGAGCGCGACCACGAGGTCGAGCGCCTCGGTCGTGAGGACGCCCGCCTCGTCAGGTGCGTTGACGACAGCCGTCGCGATGGCGCTCAACCTACACGGCCACCTCGAATTGGGCCTCCTCGGTCGAGCCCTTCAGCGCGAGCGTCGAGCTCTCACCGCCGGTCACGGCCTCGAGCACGGCGTCGAAGTAGCCGGCGCCGACCTCCCGCTGGTGCCTTGTCGCCGTGTAACCGAACTCCTCGTTCGCGAACTCCGCCTGCTGCAGCCGCACGTACGCGCTCATCCCCTCCGCCGAGTAGCCGCGCGC
>DASTWH010000295.1:0-2281 GCA_035758735.1 Gaiellaceae bacterium | reverse complement strand
TCGGATGCCGCTGTCGGCGTAGACCTCGAGATCGGCTCCTACGGCGTCGACGACGGCGGGAAGCGCTTGAGCCACGGGCAGCGAGGATCTCAGAGCCTGACCGGCGTGGTTGGACACGATGACCGCTGCAGCACCGTGGTCGCGGGCGAGGATCGCGTCCTCTGCACGGATGACGCCCTTGAGGATGAGCGGGAGGTCCGACCGGTCCTTCAACCACTCGACGTCCGCCCACGTGGCACCCGGGTCAGGAAAGGTCGCGCCGAACGGCTTGTCGGGATAGTCCCGGACGATGTACATTGCGTGGTCTTCCTCCCGCCACCGCTCGAAAAGCGCTCGCGCCGCGTCTCCCATCCGCCCCGGAAACGACGGCATCACCGGGAGGTCCACTGTCAGACACAGAGCAGACGCCCCAGAGGCGACAGCCCGCGCGACGACGTCGCGCAGCACGCCACGGTCCCGCACGCAGTACAGCTGCTGCCAGTAGCGGCCCGCAGCGACCGCCCCTACCTCCTCCGGCGTTCGCGTGCCCGTCATGCTCAGCGTGGTGATGGTGCCGGCGGCCATTGCCCCGCGTGCCGTGGCGACCTCCCCCTCCGGCTGGACGAAGGTCGAACCGACGAAGGGCGCCGTGATGATGGGCATCGAGATGCGCTCGCCGAGCACGCTGATCGACGTGTCGACGTGGCTGACATCGGTGAGCGCACGTGGACGCAGATGCAGTCGGCTCCACGCGCTGAGATCGTCCCGCAACGTCTGCTCCATGCCCACGTTGTTCACGAAGTCCCTGTACGCCTCGGGCATCACCAGCTCCGCTGCGGCTCGGAACTCGCCGATCTCCATGAGATCCGTTACATCTGTCCCCGGTGTGGCCATCGTCGCTCTCCTTCGACACGAACCGCTCGATCACGAGCTCCGAGCCTGGAGTGTAACCACTCGTTCAGCGTCCCCGTAAGCAAGATCTCGACCCAGTTCTGGACCGGGGCTCGCGGCTGAGGTCCGAGTCTCAGTCGGCCTGTTGCGCGGGATAGATGAAGACGTCTTCCGTGAAGAGTGAACGTGGGTCGCCTGCACTTGTCGTGCCCGCCCCCATGATCCCTTCTAGTCCTCCGGCTGGAACACTGCCCAGTTCTCTTGGAGTCTGCCGTTCGCGATGCGGTGAACCGTCACGCCGTGGCCGTTGGCAGCTGCATCGCCGACGCCGCTGCTTCGTATCCACCATCGTTCTGCGACGAGGTTGCCGTCCCCGAGCAGCTCGTCGATGCCCGTCTCGATGTCGCCGCCGCTGCTGTTCCGGGCGTCGAGGACGAACTGGCGCCACCCGTCGGGTCCGCGGACATCCTCATCTCCGTTGTGAGCCACGAAATCCGCGGCGAGGATCTCGTCCAAGACGCTGAGATCGTCATCGGCTTTGAATACCTGGTTGAACCTGCGGACCAATTCGAAGTTCTCCTCGTTCGACACAACGACTCCTTTGCTGGGGTTGCTTGTTCGGAGGAGTGTCCCACCGCTGAGCACAGCGCAACCAGCCACCCCGAGGCGCGCCCCCACGGGGGTCCTCAGTCGTTGTCCATTCGGTTGAGACGGAAGAGGATCGCTTGCCGGGCGTCGTGATCCTGGCCGTCGGCCGTTGTCTAGGCTGTCGTCGTGCCGGATGCAATCTTCGAGGACCCTCGGCTCGCACCGCTTTACGATCTCTTCGAGCCCCGCCGCCCCGACCTCGATGCATACGTTTCGCTCGTCGCCGAGATCGGCGCACATCGAGTCCTGGACGTCGGCTGCGGCACAGGGACCTTTGCCCTGATGCTCGCGGAGCGCGGTAACGAAGTAGTCGGAGTCGACCCGGCGGCCGCGTCCATCAACGTCGCCCGTAGCAAGCCCGGCGCCGACCGGGTTCGCTTCATCCAGGGCGAGGCGACCACGCTCCCGTCACTTCAAGTCGATCTCGCGACGATGACCGGCAACGTCGCACAGGTATTCCTGACCGACGCGGAATGGATGGCGACGCTCGGCGGCATCCGTGGGGCGTTGCGTCCCGGCGGGCGACTGGTGTTCGAGTCGCGTGACCCCGCTCGTCGCGTGTGGGAGGAGTGGCGCCGCGACTGGGCACCACAGCGAGTCGAACTTGCCGGCGTCGGCATCGTTGAGTCCTGGGCCGAGGTCACGCGCGTGGACGGTCAGTTCGTGACCTTCGAGGGCGCGATCACCCTTCCTGATTGCACAGTCGTCCCCACCTCTTCGACGTTGCGCTTCCGTGAGCGCCAGGATCTGGAGGCGACGCTCG
>DASTWH010000254.1:0-3738 GCA_035758735.1 Gaiellaceae bacterium | reverse complement strand
TTCCTTCGACGTGATCCGTCGCGGTAGGAGCGGCGCACCTCGGCCGAGCGTTACGGGTGCCATCCCAAGGATGATCTCGTCGAGTAGCCGGGCGTCGTGGAACTGCCCAACCAGATCCCCGCCACCTACTAGCCAAAGGTTGGCGCCGGAGAGCCTTTGGGTCATCCATGCGTACGCCCGAACGACGTCCCCTTTGACGAGAGTGAGATCGACCCCAGGAATGAGCGGAGGGTCATGGTGGTGAAGACCCACCCTGGTCGGTCGCCGTAGAACCGTCTCCACTCCTCCGGGTGGTCGATCATCGCGTAGCGCTCCAACATCCACTCGTACGTTGTCGCACCCATGGCCAGCCCCCCGACGGCCGGAAACCACTGATCCCAATACCCGTCGTCCTCGCCATGAGGGACTTCGAACAACCATTCGAGCGAGTTGTTCTCGTCCGCGATGTAGCCGTCGAGAGTGCAGGCCGTGAAGTACTGAACCCTCGTCACGCCGGGCATTCTGACAGCGGTCGGTCAGGCGAGCCGGGTTCCTAGCCACCGCGTGGGCCAGCGTTCCGGAACGGCCCCTGAACCACTAAGACGAGAAGGCCGACGCGTACTGAAACCGCCCTGCGACAGACTCTGTGTACGCGGTCAGAGGTCGAGCTTGGAGGGCATCTCCCCATTCCGGCGCCGGAGATGTCGCCTGCCTCCCACAGCGCCTCGAACAGACCACCTCGGGTGCGATGGAACCAGGGTTCTGCGGCGGCCGAAAATGGGGCCACCCACGGTCATCGAGGTCGCGGGGCCTGGTCGCGGGCCGATCGGGCACGAGAATGGACCTACTGGGAGTACCCCTCGGTCACCTCGCCCTTGTGTGCAGCAAATGCGGAGAGAACCTCGTCCTTCTCCGGGGCGGGCACCGCGAAGTGGTCGAGCGTTCGCCCAAGTTCGGCGGCGACCTCATCGAACTCGGCCGGAGAAATCCTCAGTTCGCGGTGGGCCTCTTCCAGACCGAGGCTGGTGCTGCCGGGTTTCGTGGCCGCGTACTGTTGAGGCCCCCCGGCGATGTCGCAGACCCACAGGGTGCGCATGAACTTGAGGCCTGGAAGTCGCCCGAGATTGTTCGTGTGCCAGTCCCGGAGAGCAGGGTTCTCCGAGGTCTGGCCCACGACCGGGTTCTGCACGATCGCCTCGCTGAAGTGGTCAACGACGGCTGCGATGGCAAACGCACCACCGAGCCTCTCGTACAGACTCGACTCACTCATCGTTGGCTCCTTTCGGGCGCCCAGGAAAAATCGGGCCGCCTCTGTAGACGCTTCCGTTAGTGACGAGAATCGCCCTCGTCTTACGTCGAGCCATGGCGCGCTTGCTTTGGGCCGGCTGAGCGACGGCTCCAGCGGTTCGGCGTAGGAGGCGCTCCCTCCCCGTCGCCACCGCGACGGTTGTGGGGCCTGGTGCGGGCCCCTTGGATCGGAGGTTTGGCTGTTGCAGGAGCGGGAAGCGGGCAGGGTGATGGACCGTTCGATCAACGAGGCAACCGGTGGCATCCAGTCCAGTGACGCCGTCGACATTGCAGTCATTGGGGCTGGCCAGGCGGGGCTGGCGATGGGGTACTTCCTCCGCCGCCAGGGCCGTCGCTTCGTGATCCTTGAGCGTGCCGATTCGATCGGCGCGGCGTGGCGGGAGCGCTGGGAGTCGCTCATGCTCTTCACGCCGCGGCGCTACAGCGCACTGCCGGGGCTCCCGTTTCCGGGCGACCCGGACGGATATCCGACTCGAGATGAGGTGACGGCGTACCTCGAGCACTACGCCGAGACGTTCGAGCTGCCGATCGAGCTGGACAGCGAGGTCACGCAACTCGAGCGCGGCGACAATGGGCGCTTCCGCCTTGAGGTGGACGCGCGGACGATCATCGCTGATCGGGTCGTGGTAGCGACCGGGCCCTTCCAGGTGCCCTACGTGCCAAGTCTCGCCGAGCGCCTTGCTGATGGGGTGTTCCAGACGCACGCCGTCGGCTATCGGAGGCCGGACGACGTTCCTGAGGGCACCGTCCTCGTGGTTGGTGGCGGCAACACTGGCTTCCAGATCGCAAAGGAGCTGTCGCCAATAAATACGGTCGCGCTCTCGGTCGGTTCTCGCCAGAAGCCGCTGCCGCAACGTGTTCTCGGGCGCGACCTCTTCTGGTGGCTCACGAAGACGCGGATCCTCGACAAGACGGTCGACTCCCGCCTTGGCCGCAAGTTACGCACGCGCGACACGCTGATCGGCTCGAGCCCACGCCAGCTCCGGAGGCGCTATGGGGTCGAGATCAAACCGCGTCTCATCGATGCCGCCGGGCGAACGGCTCGCTTCGACGACGGGAGCCAGCTCGAGGTCGACGCCGTGATCTGGGCGACGGGATATCGGGCCGACTACTCGTGGATCAAGCTTCCGGTCTTTGATGAGGACGGGCGCCTCCGTCATCGCCGAGGCATCACCGAGGTCCCCGGCCTCACATTCCTCGGACTCACCTGGCAGCACACGCGAGGCTCGGCACTGATCGGCTGGGTGAAGGACGACGCCGAGTACATCGCGGAGCGGATCGGCGAGTATCAGGAAGCGACAACGAGGCAGTCGGGAGAGACACCGGTCAGCGCCGGCGCTCCACCCGAGAACCAGACGGCTGGGAGGAGGTAATCCGATGCCCGACAGCGGCACGGAACGCCACAGCTCGACGGTCGAGTTCCCGCGCGAGACCGAAGGCCTTCCGGAGGCCCGCAAGACCGAGCTGGTCGAGCTTGCCAACGGGGATGAATTCGAGCTCGAAATCTTTCCGGTCAAGAAACAGATCGGGGATGCGACGGTTCGGATGTTGGCGTACAACGGTTCGGTGCCGGGACCGACGCTCCGGATCCCTCAGGGTGCGACGAGCACCGTCCACGTCATCAATCACGGCGACCTCGAGGCCACCGTCCACTGGCACGGGCTGCGGCTCGAGAACCGCTACGACGGGACCCACGACACGCAGGCACCGATCCCGGTCGGCGAGACGTTCACCTACCAGGTGCACGTGCCCGACGAGGGCGCCCACTGGTATCACCCGCACATTCGCGAGGACTACGGCCAGGAGCTTGGCCTGTACGGGAACATCCTCGTCGTCCCAAGCGACCCCGACTACTGGCCGTCGGCGAACCGCGAGCTGCTGCTCACCCTCGACGACATCCTGATCGAGGATGGACGGATCGCAGCCTTCGGGGAGGAGACGACCCACGTGGCGATGGGTCGCTTTGGCAACGTGATGCTGGTCGCCGGCGAGCCCGATCTGCACCTCGAGGCACGGCCCGGCGAAGTGGTGCGCGTCTATCTCACGAACACGGCGAACACCCGCGTCTTCAACGTGTCGCTGCCGGGCGCCCAGATGAAGCTGGTTGGCGCCGACGCCGGCCACTACGAGCACGAGAAGTTCGTCGAGGAGGTCCTGCTCGCCCCGTCCGAGCGCGTCGTCTTGGACGTGCTGTTCCCAAATGCGGGAGAGCTCGAGCTCCAGCACCGAACGCCGGTGCACACCTACCGGCTCGCGTCGATCACCATAACCGGCGACGGGGTGGAGCAGTCGTTCGCAGATGCGTTCGCGCGTCTGCGCAGCAACCACGACATGACCGAGATACGCAAGCGGATCGAGCCGTTCTTCAAGGCGCCGGCAGACAAGACACTGTCGTTCGTCGCCGAGATGGACATGGGCGTGCCCGAGGGCGTACCAGTCATCTACGTCTGT
>DASTWH010000245.1:0-6783 GCA_035758735.1 Gaiellaceae bacterium | reverse complement strand
CGGCTGGATGCACGTCTACCCACCGTCGATTCCCGCCGAACAGCTCCGTCTCGCAGGCCGGGTGGCGGTCGAGTCGGTGGCGGCGCTCGGGCTCACCGACGCCATCGCGTTCCCGCAGCTCATCGCTTCGCCGGACGGCGGCGTCGCGGTCGTCGAGGTCGCCGCTCGCATCCCCGGCGGGCAGATGGCGGATCTCGTTCGTCACGCCGTCGGCGTCGACCTCGTCGAGGTGGCCCTCCTGCAGGCACTCGGGCAGTTCGTTCCCGACGGTGTCGCCCTTCCGCGGTTCACGCAGCCCCTCGCGATCCGCTTCTTCACGGCCGAGCCGGGCCCGCTTCCCACGGGCCGCGTCACGCGGATCGGCGAGCTCGACCCGGTGCTCGCGTCCGAAGGCGTCGTGCAAGCGGACACGTACCTCCAGCTCGGCGAGACGATCCGCCCCGTGCGCCGCGACGGGGACCGCCGCGGCTACGTGATTGCGATCGCCGACACTCCCGAAGAGGCTCTCCGCCGTGCCGAGAGTGCCGCTACGAAGCTCGTGGTCGACGTCGAGGCGGCAGCGTGACCGACGCACGGACGCAGCTCGTCCGGACCGGATACGACGCGATCGCGGACGACTACCTCGCGTGGACGACTCGCATCGAGAACGACCCGAAGGTCGCGTACGTCGAACAGCTCTCCGCACGGCTCGACGACGGTGCCCGCGTGCTGGAGCTCGGCTGTGGCTCCGGCGAGCCGTGCACACGCGTGCTCGCCGAGCGCTTCGAGGTCACCGGTGTCGACATCTCGGCCGAGCAGCTCGACCGAGCCCGCGCGCGGGTACCGAACGCACGCTTCGTGCAGGCGGACCTGACGACGCTCGAGCTCGACCGGGAGTCGTACGACGCGGTCGTCGCGATCTACGTCCTGAACCACGTCCCCCGGGAGCTCCTCCCGGGCCTACTCGATCGCGTCGCTGCCTCGCTCGCGCCGGGCGGGCTCTTCCTCGCGTCGTTCGGCGCAGGGGACACGCCGGCCTGGACCGGCGACTGGCTCGGCACGACGATGTTCTTCTCGAGCTGGGATGCGCCGACGAACCGGCGCCTGCTGCTCGAGGCGGGTTTCCAGCTCGCCCACGACGAGCTGGTCACGATTCACGAGCCGGAGCCCGACGGCCCGGCGACGTTCCAGTGGGTGCTCGCCCGCCGATGAGCTGCAACTTCACGCTCGAGCACTACGCCGAGATCCTCGAGGCCGGCAGAGCCGGCGGCTACCGCTTCGCGCCGTTCGGCCGCGGGCCGGAGCGCGGAGAGATCTACCTCCGCCACGACGTCGACCTCTCGCTCGACGCCGCGCTGCGCATGGCGGAGCTCGAGGCCAACCACGATGTCCGGACCACGTACCTCCTCATGACCGAGTCGGTCTTCTACAACCTCGCCTCGAGCGAGGGGGTCGCTGCCATCGCGCGCCTCCGCGAGCTCGGCCACGCGGTCGGCCTCCACGCCGTCTACCCGAACGTCGTGCTCGACGAGCGGTTCGACCCGGTCGTGTCGTGGCACAACCCCGACCCCGAGAGCATGTCGAGGTCGATTCCCGGAGCGATCAACGTGTACGCGGAGCCGTACTTCGACCGGCCTACGTACCGGTCGGACTCGAACCAGTACTGGCGGTCCGGGTGCCCCCACGAAGAGCTTCGCGGCGGCGGATTCCCATGGCTGCAGATCCTCGTCCACCCGGAGATCTGGGTCTACGAGGGCGCCACGATGGGTCTCACGATGCGCTCCATGCTGAACGCCGAGAAGGCGCGTCGGCTCGAGCAGCTGGCGGCCGACGACGTCGACCTTGGATAAGGCTCTCCGCGTCGTCCACTGCCCGGTGAACACGGCGGGCGTGCCGTGGGCGAACGTGCAGGCGCTCAAGCGTCGAGGCGTCGACGCGCAGCTCGTCGTCTTCAACCGCTACCCCCTGCACTCCGAGGCGGACTGGTCGCTCGACCGCCGGGGTGGGTTCGTACGCAAGCAGGCAGCCGCCTGGTCGGCGCTCGCGCGGCTGCTCCCGAAGGCCGACGTCTTCCACTTCTACTTCGGGCTGACGCTCGTCCCGCAGTCGTTCCAGTTCCCGATCCTCGGCGCACTGCGCAAGAGGTCGGTGATGCACTACCTCGGCTCGGACATTCGTGGGAAGTCCCCGGCAGAGCTCGCGTCGGGGAAGAAGGCCGGTGCCGAGGTCGTCGGCTCGTACGACGCGATCCGCTGGGTGCCCGAGGCGGAGATGATCCCGCCCGGGATCGACGTGACGGCGATCGAGCCCGCGCCGCCGACGGATCGCGCGCGACCGGTGATCCTGCACGCGCCCTCGTCCCGCCGTCGCAAGGGGACGGAGCACGTCATCGCGGCCTGCGAGGGCCTCGATGCGGAACTCGTGCTCGTCGAGGGCCTCCACCACGACGAGGCCTTCGAGCGCTATCGCGAGGCCGACATCGTCGTCGACCAGCTGAACGCCGGCTGGTACGGGCTCTTCGCGATCGAGTGCATGGCGCTCGGCAAGCCGGTCGTCACGTTCCTGCACGACGAGGCGGTCGAGCGAACGGAGCGAGCGCTCGACACGCGCGTTCCGATCGTCAGCGCCGCGAAGGACACCCTCCGCGCGGCGCTGGAGCCGCTCGTCGCCTCGGCGGCGGAGCGGCGGAGGATCGGCGCGGAGTCGCGCGCGTACGTCGAGCAGGTCCACGACCTGGAGCGCGTCGCCGACCGCCTGCTCGCTCTCTACGCTCGCCTCTGACATGGCGCTCGGGACGGAGCTCAGGAGGCTCGGGAAGCACTCGGTGATCTACGGGCTCGGCGGGCTCGTCTCCCGGATCCTCGCCGTCATCCTCTTGCCGCTCTACACGCGGTACCTGACGCCGTCGGACTACGGCAAGGTGGAGACCCTGATCGCGCTCACCACCGTGATCGGGATCGTGCTGCGGATGGGGATCTCGAGCGCCTTCTTCCGCTTCTACTTCGACTCGCCCGAGCCGGCCGCGCGTCGGCTGGTCCTCCGCACGTCCTTCTGGTTCACGATGGGCATGGCGACGGCCGGGCTCCTCCTCGGGCTCGCGCTGTCCGGAGAGATCTCGCAGCGCCTGTTCGGGTCGAGCGACGACAGCGAGCTCGTCATGGCTGCGTTCGTCGGCCTGTGGGCGGGGATGAACTACGAGCAGCTCACCTCGCTGTTCCGCGTCGAGGAGCGCTCCGTGGCGTTCGTCTCGGCCAGCCTGACGAACATCCTCGTGACCGTCGGGGCGACGCTCCTGCTCGTGGTCGCGCTGGACAAGGGGCCCGTCGGCGTCATCGTCGGCAACTTCACCGGAACGCTGCTCGTGTACGCGATCCTCGTCGGCTACCGGCGCGAGCAGCTCGGTCTCCAGTTCGACCGGCGCCTGCTGCGGGAGATGAACCGCTTCGGCCTTCCCCTGGTGCCAACCGCGCTCTTCCTCTGGATCACGAACTTCTCGGATCGCCTCTTCCTCGTGCACCTCGCCGACACGACGGAGGTCGGCCTCTACTCGGTGGGCGTGCGCATCGCGTCGGCGCTCGTGCTGCTGCTGACGGCCTTCCGGCTCGCGTGGCCTGCGTTCGCGTACTCGATCGACGACGACGCAGCGGCGCGACGGACGTACGCCTACGTGCTCACGTACCTCGTCCTCGTGACCACCTGGGTCGCGACGGGGCTCGCGCTCCTCTCACCCTGGATCGTCGAGTGGATTGCGGCTCCGGACTTCGAGGAGTCGTCGCGGGTCGTCGGCCCGCTCGCCTTCTCGACCGTCGCCTTCGCCGGCTACCTCGTCGTCGCGATCGGGGTCGGCCGCGCCCGGCGGACCCAGTTCAACTGGGTCGTGACCGGAGCGGCTGCGGTCGTCAACATCGCGCTGAACCTCGTCCTGATCCCACCGTACGGGATGATGGGGGCCGCGATCGCCACGATCGCCGCGTACACCACGATGTTCCTCGGCATGGCCTGGTGGTCGCAGCAGATCTACCCGGTCGCGTACCAGTGGCGACGCGTCGCGACGGCGGCCGCCGCCGGAGTCGCGCTGGTCGCGATCGGCAAGCTGGCGGGCGGCGGATTCCCGGTCGCGCTCCTGCTCGCGCTCGTGTACCCGCTCGCCCTGCTTCCCCTCGGCTTCTACCTGCCGTCGGAACGGCGGGCGATCGGTCGCCGGCTCCGCCTCGCCGACTGAGCGCTAGAGGACCGCGACGGCCCTCGCGGCGCGATCGACCTGCTCCGGCGTGTTCACGATTCCCGGCCCGAAACGCACGTAGCGGGTCGCGTAGGGCGTGATGCTTGCCACGATGTCTCGCGAGGCAAGTCGCGCGACGACGTCCGCAGGGTCGCGCCCGACGACCTCGAAGCACACGAGCCCTGCCGAGAGCCCCGGCGACTGCGGCGTCCGCAGCCGGACGCCGCGCATCTCCGCGAGCTGCGACTTGAGCCGGGACGCGAGACCGCGGATGCGCCCCTCGACGCGCTCGCGGCCGATCGCCTGGTGAAAGGCGAACGCCTCGGGGAGGGCCCAGCGGTGCTCGTACGGCTTGAACCCGCCGGGAGTGAGCGTCGGCCCGTCCGGAATGCCGGTGGGAACGCCGCCGGCGACCCACGCGCCGTAGCTGGGGCCGTCGAACGACGGGATGGCCGGCCGCGTGATCCGGCGGACGCGCTCGTTCGCCCAGAGCACCCCCGTCCCACGCGGCCCGTACAGCCACTTGTGGCAGCCCGAGACGAACGCGTCACAACCGAGGTCGCCGACCTTCTCGGCTCGGGCGCCGAAGCCGTGCACGCCGTCGACGCAGACGAGAACACGCTCCGGCAGCGACTGGGCGATCGCGCGCACGGGAAGCCGGACCCCTGTTGCCGAATGCACCCACGTCAAGGCCACGACACGCGTTCGTCCAGTGACTGCTTGCCGGATGCGGCTCACGATCTCGTCCTCCGACGCCTGCCGCGCGTCGCCGTAGAGACGGACGCGCCGCACGCGCACGCCTGAGAGCCGGAGCGACTCGTGCGTCGCGTAGAAGTCGTGCTCGGTCGTCAGGACCTCGTCGTCCGGGCCGAGGGCCAGCCGCGTGTAGAGAACCCCGAGGCCCATCGTCGTCGAGTCCGTGAGCGCGACCTCGGAGGCCGGCACGCCGAGGAAGCGACCCGCGGCCTCGCGTGCGGCGACGCTCAGCCCGTCGCCCGGCCCGTGCAGGTACTCCACGGGGTTCTCGTCGAGTCGCTGCCGGTGGACCTCGATCGCGTCCCGCACCATGCGCGGGTGCGTCGCGAGCAGGAAGGACGTGAGATGGATGCGGGTGCGATCGAGCGCGAACTGCGAACGCACCGAGCCCCAGTCCGAGAGGTCGGGCGCTGCCTCCGCCACGTCGGGCCGCGCGCCGAGCGCGAGCGTGCCGGCAGCCAGCCCGGCACGCGCCAGGACCTCGCGCCGCGAGAACTCGGCCATTGCTACGCGACGATGCGGTAGACCTGGAAGCACTCGGCGTACTCGCGGTTCACGTTCACGCCGTGGACGCGCGCGAGGTTCCAGATGTACTCGGGGTCGGCGTAGCGCCGGTGTTGCTGCGAGGCGTAACGCGAGAGCGCCGCGACCTTCCGCTCGACGTGTCGCTGCTCGAGCGAGACGTACGCGCCATACGAGAAGTCGAAGTTGTTCCACGGGACCTCGTACCCGAAGATCGTCGTCCGCTTGAACGCGCGCAAGCCTTCCTGCGCGATCGTCTGGTGGTCCTGGTGGACGTCGTGGTGCGACGGCTGGAACACGACGTCCGGCCTCCACTCTTCCCACAGCTCGACGAGGAGCTCGAGGATGTCCTGGCGGCGGTCGGGGAAGGTGCGCACGTCGAAGTCGTGCACCGTGAGCCGGTCCTCCGGGATCCCCAGCTCGGCCGTCGCCTCGCGCACCTCCCGGGCGAGCGTGTCGGGCTCGAACCCGGGTGGAAGCGACCGGGTCGCGATCGAGAACGCGACGTAGCGCACCTCGCAGCCGCCCTCGACGAGCCGCGCCATCGTCCCGCCGCAGCCGAGCTCGCCGTCGTCCGTGTGTGGGGCGAGCACGAGCGCCTTCTTCCAGGCCTCGATCACCGCGCCATTCAATCACTCGTCAGCCGCGGGAAATCGGACCTCGTAGTCGATTTCACGCGGGAAGACGTCAAGTGCGCTAGTAACGTGCCCGCCCGTGGAGCACGTGCAGCTGGCGGAGATCGCCGCCCTCCTGGGAGCGCTCGGCGCCGTCGGCGCACTCATCACGCGTGGAGGGATCTTCCCTCTGATCGGGTTGGCGCTGCTCGGGGTCGCATCGGGCGGCCTCGGCTGGTCGCTCGTCGGTGACGAGGACGTCGAGCTCCTCCTCCACGACCCGGCAGGGGTCGCGCTCGTCGTCGTCGGCGTCGCGGCCGCGATCGCCCTCGCCGTTCCACTCGCCCGCTACCCAGCGGCCGTGCCGGTCGCGCTGCTCGCGGTCGCACCGTTCCGCGTTCCGGTGCAGCTCGGTGAGGAAGAGGCGTTCCTGTTGCTGCCGCTGTACCTCGTCATCGCGGCCGCCGTGCTCGCGCTCGCCTACCGGATCCTCCGAGGCGAACGCCCGCAGCCACCGCCGTTCCTGCTCGCGATTCCCCTCGCGGCGTTCGTGACCCTCACGGCCACCTCGTTCCTCTGGACGTGGGACGAACGAGCGGGAGGCATCGCGCTGGCGTTCTTCGTGTTCCCGTTCACCGTAGGGCTGGCGACCGTCGCCCGCAGCCCGATCGCCGACTGGCTCCCGCGCGC
>DASTWH010000235.1:0-9432 GCA_035758735.1 Gaiellaceae bacterium | reverse complement strand
GGGCGCTCGCGCAGATCAAGGACAAGGATCTGAAGGCGTTCGGTGCGGCCTCCGCGGGCGGCGTCCCTATGCCCAACATCCCGCAGATGGCGAGTGTCTGGCAGGACCTCGGCGCTGCCTGGGTGCGCTCGACGAAGGGTGCGAACTCGACTCCTGCACGGAAGTCGTTCATCGCTGCCCAGAAGAGCATCGCCCAGAAGATCGGGTAGTCCCGCCCATCGATTCCCGAGGGGGCGCGGTTGACGCCGCGCCCCCACGGAAGAAGGCCAGGTTCGGGTGACCAGCGCCCCCATCGCAGCCGAGAACGTCGTTCCTCGGCCCTCGCTCGTCGCGCGAGGGATCGGATTCTTCTCGGGCACGGTCGGGCTCGTCATCAAGTTGTTTCTCCTCGGGGCCCTCGCTGCCTTGGCGATCTGGGCGGTCGCGATCCTCTTCGGCGATGGGAAGTGGCTCGCAGCGCTCGCGATCGGCGCCGCGACGTTGTTGATCGTCGCGATCTACGTCATCCCCGACCGGCGCCTCGTGCCGCTCAAGTACCTCAGTCCGGGAACGGTGTTCCTCGTCGCCTTCGTGGCGATCCCGATCATCTCGAACGTCAACATCGCGTTCACCAACTGGTCGACGCTGCACAACCTGACGAAGGACGAGGCGATCGTCGCGATCGAGGAGCGGTCGCTCGTCGCACCCGCGGACGCGACGACGTACACGGCGACACCGGCGAAGCGCGACGGCGAGCTCCTGCTCTTGCTCAAGGAGGACACGACCGGCGATCTCTTCGTCGGCACGAACGACGGTCTGGAGCCGCTTGCGCCGGGGTCCGCGACCGTCGAGAACGGCGCGATCGTCACAGCCGACGGCTACGAGGTCGTCAAGGGAAACGACCTCTTCACGATCGACGCCGAGCTCAACGCGCTCAAGATCCCGACGGGGGAGGACACGTACATCAAGTCGGAGGGGCTCAGCATCGCCAACGAGGTGGTGCCGACCCTCGTCTACGACCCCGCGAACGACACCTTCAAGGACATCGAGACCGGCACGGTCTACTCGGACAACGGCGAGGGGTCGTACGAGTCCGCCGCGGGTGCGGTGCTCGAGCCGGGCTGGCGGACGCACGTGGGCCTCCAGAACTTCAAGACGATCCTCACCGACCCGCTCATCCGTGATCCCTTCGTCCGGGTCTTCATCTGGACCTTCGTATTCGCGTTTCTCTCCGTCCTCATCCAATTCGCGATCGGCCTCTTCATCGCGATCACCCTCAACAAGCCCGGGCTGAAGTTGCGTCGGACGCAGCGCGCCTTGCTCGTGCTGCCGTTCGCCATGCCGGCGTTCCTCGCGGTCCTCGTCTGGCAAGGGCTCCTGAACGACGAGTTCGGGATCGTCAACCAGACGCTCCATACCAGCATCCCGTGGCTCTTCGACCCGACGTGGGCAAAGGTCTCGTGCATCCTCGTCAACGTCTGGCTGGGCTTCCCGTACTGGTTCCTCGTCTGCACGGGCGCGTTGCAGGCGGTGCCCGAGGAGCTGACCGAGGCCGCGCGCGTGGACGGCGCGGGGGGCCTCCAGGTGTTCCGCAAAGTGACGCTTCCGTTGCTCCTCGTCGCGACGGCGCCCCTCCTGATCGCGTCGTTCGCGTTCAACTTCAACAACTTCAACAACATCTACTTCCTGACGGGCGGCGGCCCGTACCAGGTCGAGCAGACCGTCGCCGGCTCGACGGACATCCTCATCAGCTACACGTACAAGATCGCGTTCCAGGCCGGCTCCGGAGCGCAGTACGGGCTTGCCGCCGCGGTCTCGATCTTCATCTTCTTCATCGTCGCGGGGATCTCTGCCATCTCGTTCTGGCGAACCAGAGCACTGGAGGAAATTCGATGACGGCACTCGAGCACAGCGAGGCGGTCGGTACCCGCGTCGAGGCGGCCAGTCCCGGTCGCCGCCCGATCTTTTCGTACAACTGGTGGCGGTACCTCGTGAGCCTCATCGCGATCCTGTTCGCGCTGTTTCCCATCGTCTGGGTCGTCTCGGCGGCGTTCAGCCCTCTCCCTTCGCTCACGAGCGCCCAGCTGATCCCGGATCACGTGACGCTCGAGAACTTTCGCCGGATCCTCAGCGGGCACCCGGGTGAGGAAGGGACGGAGCAGGAGGCGCTCGACGTGCCGTACACGAGCTGGTACGTGAACACGCTCGTGATCTCCGGGGCGACGGCCCTCTTCTCGGTGTTCTTCGGAGCCCTCGCCGCGTACGCGTTCGCGCGGTTCCGCTTCCGCGGGCGGCGGATGGGGATGCTGTCACTCCTCCTCATCCAGATGTTCCCGACGTTCCTCGCCGTCGTCGCCATCTATCTGCTCGTTCTCCGGATCGGCGACGTCTTTCCCGCGTTCGGGCTCGACACCCGCACGAGCGTCATCCTCGTTGGCCTCGGCGGTGCGCTCGGCATCAACACCTGGCTGATGAAGGGGTTCCTCGACTCGATCCCCGACTCGCTCGACGAGTCCGCCCGCGTGGACGGCGCGACACCTGCTCAGGTGTTCTGGGGGATCATCCTGCCACTCGCCGCTCCAGTCCTCGCCGTCGTCGGCCTGCTCTCGTTCATCTTCTCGATCAACGAGTTCATCATCGCGAGCCGCCTGCTGCAGTCCACGGACAAGTTCACGCTCCCCGTCGGCCTGTACGGGTTCATCAACGACAAGTACGCGCAGCAGTGGGGTCCCTTCTGCGCGGGTGTCGTGCTTGCGGCAGTCCCGGTGGTCATCCTCTTCTTCTTCCTGCAGCGGTTCATCACCGAGGGCCTCACGCGGGGCGCGGTCAAGGGATAGCCGGAGATGGACGCGCTTCTCGCCCAGCCGCATCACGACGGCTCCGAGACCTACGTTCCGGAGACGCCCGCCGAGCTCGGCGATGACGTCACCGTGCTGCTGCGCGTCCCGAGAGCGTCTCGCGCGGCCGCGGTGGCGGTGCGCTACGTCCGCGATGGGGAGCCGCAGGTCGCACGGGCCGAGGTCGATCGCGAGACCGACGCCGACGTCTGGTGGCGCGCGACGTTCCCGGTCTGGAACGGTGCGACCCCGTACCGCTGGCTCCTCTCCGACGGCGACGATGCCTACGCGTGGGTGAATGCGCTGGGCCCGAGCTCGGCCGACGTGCCCGACGCGGACGACTTCGTCGTGTCACCAGGCTCGGGCGGACCTGACTGGCACCTCGAGTCTGCCGTCTACCAGGTCTTCCCCGATCGCTTCGCGTCCTCCGGCCGCTCGGTCACGCCGCCGCCCTGGGCGATCCCGCGAGACTGGGACGAGCTCCCCACCGGGCGCGGCCCCGACACGCCCGTGGAGTGGTTCGGGGGCGACCTCGGTGGCATCGAGGAGCGGCTCGGCCATCTCGTGTCCCTCGGCGTGAACGTGCTCTACCTCACGCCCGTGTTTCCGGCGCGGAGCACCCACCGTTACGACGCCACCTCGTTCGACTGCGTCGACCCGTTGCTCGGTGGCGACGACGCTCTCGCCTCCCTCGTGCGCGCTGCGCACGCGAAGGGGATCCGGGTGCTCGGCGACCTGACGACGAATCACGTGGGCTCGGGGCACGAGTGGTTCGTGGCTGCGCAGCAGCACCGGGAGCCGGAGCGTGGGTTCTTCTACTTCGACGACACGTACGAGCACGGATATGCATGTTGGTACGGCGTGCCCTCGCTGCCGAAGCTCGACTACGGCTCGGAGGAACTCCGCGAGCGCATGTACGCCGGGTCGCGAGCGGTGGTGCGCCGCTGGCTCGAGGCGCCCTACGACCTCGACGGCTGGCGCGTCGACGTCGCGAACATGACCGGTCGGCTCGGCGCCGACGACTTCCTCCCCGAGGTAGCTCACGGTGTGCGAGGCGCGGTTACCGAGGCGCGGTCGGACGGGCTCGTCGTGGCCGAGCACGCGCACGACGCTCGCGCCGATCTTCGCCTCGGCGCCTGGCACGGCACGATGAACTACGCCGGGTTCACGCGCCCTGTGTGGGCATGGTTGCGAGGCGAGAACCTGCCCGTCGATCCGGCGAACGGGTTCATGGGACTTCCCGTCGGCGTCCCGCGGCTTCCCGGTGAGTCGATCGTCCAGACGATGCGCGCGTTTCGCGCCGGCATTCCCTGGACGGCCTCGCTCCACTCGTGGTCGATCCTCGACAGCCACGACTCCGCACGCTTTCGCGTCATCGCAGGTTCGCGCGAGCGTCAGCTCGTCGGCGTCGGCCTGCAGATGACGACGCCGGGCGTGCCGATGGTCTTTGCCGGAGACGAGATCGGTCTCGGAGGCGACTGGGGAGAGGACGCGCGCCGGACGATGCCGTGGTCTCGCGGCGAGACGTGGGACACGGTCGCGCACGACGCCTACCGAAGTCTCATCGCGTTGCGGCGAGGAAGCCGAGCGCTCACGCGCGGGGGGATTCGCTACGCGCACGTCTCCGCGGATGCGATCGCGTACGTCCGCGAAGCGAGCGACGAGTCGGTGCTCTGCCTCGCGGCGCGCAGCTCCCACCACCCCGTGCGGTTGTCGCTCGACGCGCTCGGTGGGCGCGAGCTCGACACGCTCGCGGGCGAGGACGTTTCCATCGACGGCGATCACGCTGTGCTCCCGACGGCTGGGCCGGCGTTCCATGCCTGGAGAGTCGTGTGACGACGAAGGAGGGCACGAGTGGCTGAAGTGCAGCTCAATCAGGTCGACAAGGTGTACGAGGGTGGCGTCCACGCGGTCCAGGATCTCTCCATCGACGTCGCGGACGGCGAGTTCCTCGTCCTCGTCGGACCGTCCGGGTGCGGCAAGACGACCGCCCTCAGGATGATCGCCGGGCTGGAGACCATCACGGACGGCACGATCACGATCGGCGACCGGGTCGTGAACGAGCTCTCCCCGAAGGATCGGGACATCGCGATGGTGTTCCAGAACTACGCGCTGTACCCACACCTGTCCGTCGCCGACAACATCGCCTTCGGCCTGCGGCTGCGGAAGACGCCGAAGAACGTCGTCGACGAGCGCATCGCGTGGGCCGCGAAGCTGCTCGACCTCACGCCGTACCTCGCGCGAAAGCCGAGAGAGCTGTCCGGTGGCCAGCGCCAGCGTGTCGCGATGGGCCGCGCCATCGTTCGCGAGCCGCAGGTGTTCCTCATGGACGAGCCGCTCTCGAATCTCGACGCGAAGCTGCGCATCCAGATGCGGTCCGAGATCGCGAAGCTCCAGCACGAGCTCGACACGACGACGATCTACGTCACGCACGACCAGGTCGAGGCGATGACCATGGGAGATCGCGTCGCCGTGATGAGCATGGGCGTCCTCCAGCAGATCGACCGCCCTCAGGCGCTGTATGACGCACCGAAGAGCGTGTTCGTCGCCAGTTTCATCGGGACGCCGCCGATGAACCTCCTCCGTGGAACGGTCCTGAGTGACAACGGGACGGTCTCCGTTGAGCTCGGCGCGACCACGGTTGCCGTCGAGCAGTCGTGCGTGGCGCGCTACGGGGGCATCCGTGCGCTGAACGATCGCAATGTCGTCGTCGGTGTGCGCGCCGAGGATCTGTACCCGGCGACAGCCCGTCAGGACCTGCCGACCATCGATGCGCGCGTCGAGCTCGTCGAGGCGCTCGGCTCCGGCGTCATGGCGCACTTCCACGTCGACGTGGACGCGTACCGGCCGATCGAGGCGCGCGGCGCGGGGGCCGTCAACGGCGAAGGCGACCCCGATCTCGACAGCACTCTCGCCGGCGCGCTCGCGGCGCAACCAAACCTCGTCGCGCACTTCCCGCCTCGCGTCGACCTGCGGCTGGCGGACACCGTCCCGGTTGCCATCGATCCCGGTGCGCTCCACTTCTTCGACGAGGAGTCGGGTGTCGCGCTCACGTAGAGGCTCTCTTCTCGCTGCGATCATCGTTGGGCTCCTCCTCGTCGGATCGGGCAGCGCCTCGCAACGGGCCACGCCGCAGCCCCCGACCGGTGCTGCGCTCGAGGCGCTCGCGCAGCCTCCGACGTACAGCGCGTTCGCGTCGCAGCGGATCTACTTCGTCATGCCGGACCGGTACGCGAACGGCGACTCGGCGAACGACCGCGGCGGCCTCAGCGGCCAGCGCCCTGCGACCGGCTACGACCCGGCCGACCCCGGCTGGTACCACGGCGGCGACCTCAAGGGGCTGACGGGGACGTGCACCGACACGCGAACGGGCCTCGCGCGCCTGAAGGACCTCGCGTTCACGGCGGTCTGGGTCACGCCGGTCGTCGCGCAGCAGTACGTCCAGGGCGACAGCGCCTCGTACCACGGGTACTGGGGCCTCGACTTCACGCGCGTCGACCCGCATCTGGGAACGAACGCCGACTTCGCCGCGTTCGTCGAGTGCGCGCACAGCCTCGGGCTGAAGGTCTACCTCGACGTCGTCGTGAACCACACGGCCGACGTGATCCTCCCTGCGGGCGGCTCGACGTACCGCGGCACGGACGAGGTGCCCTATCGCGACTGCAAGGGCAAGCCCTTCTCGGCGCAGCGGTACGCGGGCACGAAGCGCTTCCCGTGCCTGTCGGCCCGGTACCAGCCGCGCCAGCCGCTCGTGCTCCCGCAGAACCGCACCGCGAAGAAGCCCGCCTGGCTGAACGAGGTGACGCGGTACCACAACCGCGGGAACATCACGTTCGACAGCTGTTCGCCCGCGTGCTTCGAGCAGGGTGACTTCTTCGGGCTCGACGACATCTTCACGGAGCAGCCATTTGTCGTGAACGGGCTCGCGAAGGTGTTCGGCGACTGGATCCGCCAGTTCAAGGTGGACGGCTTTCGCGTGGACACGGCGAAGCACGTCGATCGCGCCTTCTTCAAGGCCTGGGCGCCGAAGATCCTCGCCGCGGCGCGCGAAGCGGGCGTGAAGGACTTCGAGATCTTCGGCGAGGTCTTCGAGACGGATGCGGCGACGCTCGCGTCGTACGTCCGCGAGCGCAGCGTGCCGAACGTCATCGACTTCCCGCTCCAGGACGCGCTGATGCGCTTCGCCGGCGGCTCGGCCGGAGCCAGGGGCATCTCGACACGGATCGCCGACGACGACTACTTCCGAGGCCCGAGCGGCGTCGCGCCGACACCGGCGACGTTCCTCGGGAACCACGACATCGGGCGCGCGGCGCTCAAGATCAGGGAGCAGGGAGGGGGCGACGGGCTCGAGCTCGAGCACCGCCTGCAGCTGGGGTATGCGCTCCTCTATTTCCTGAGGGGCGCGCCGGTCGTCTACTACGGCGACGAGGTGGGGATGATCGGACGCGGGGGCGACAAGGCCGCACGGCAGGACATGTTCCCGACGAAGGTCGTCGAGTGGCAGACCGAGGAGCGTGTCGGCGGCCCCCCGATCGGCACCGGATCGTCGTTCGACGTCGACACCGTCCAGAACGACGTCGCCGCGAGCGTCCGCGCGTTCGGGCAGCTTCGTGAGCGATTTCCCGCGCTTGCGACCGGGTCGACGGTGGTCCGCTACGCCAGTGAGGGCTTGCTCGCCGTAAGTCGTTTCGACCTGGCTGACCGGCGTGAGTACCTCGTCGTCTTCAACGCCGGCGACGAGCAGCGCTCGACCTCGTTCTCGACGTCGACCCCGTCGTCCATCTGGAGGCAGTGGACTGGGTCCGACGTGAAGCTCGTGGAGAGCGACGGGAACGGTCGCGTGTCGTTCGGCATCGCCGGACTCGATGTCGTCGTGCTGCGGGCCGAGAACGCGCTGCCGCGGCCGGGCGCAGTCCGCGCGACGCTCCGCTTCGGAGCGGATCGCTTCACGAACCTGAAGGTCGTGACCGCGACGCTCACGGGCCGCGATCCGGCAAGCGTGGCTTTCGCCGTTCGGAGGAAGGGGGCGGCGACGTGGAAGCGACTCGGAGTCGACGACGGGGCGCCCTACCGCGTGTACCTCGATCCGCGCGGCTTCAAGAAGGGTGAGCCCGTCTCGCTCGTCGCCGTCGTGCGGGCGAGCGACGGCTCGGTCTCGACGTCCCACGTCGTCTCGGTGACTCCGCGCTGATGGCCACCGCCCCCGACGTCACGAGCGCGCTCGACGCCACCGGCCGGCGTTACGCCTTCAGGCCCGCGGCGCTCATCGGCAACAGCTCGCTGCTCGTGACGATCAGCGAGCGCGGTGAGCTCGAGCGAATCTTCTGGCCGAACGTCGACCACGGGCAGCACCTCGGCGAGCTGCGGGTCGGCCTCGAGCGGGACGGCGAGACGCTGTGGCTCGACGAGGAGCCGTGCTCGTGGGAGCAGAGCTACCTCGGCGGCTCGTCGGTCCTGCGCACGAGCGCCGAGATCCGTGGGACGACGGTGGAGGTAACCGACCTCGTGACGCCCGCCGAGCCGGTGCTCGCGCGGGCACTTCGCTCCGCCGCCGCCGAGCGGCTGGTCATTCGGATCGCTCCGAGGCTCGACGGGGACGAACGGAGCGGGGCGGGCTACGTCGACCCGGGCTCCGGCGCGCTCGTCTTCTACCTCCGCGACGTGGCGCTCGCGGTCCAGCTCGTCGCGCCCGAGACCGGAGTGACCCTGCGCGAGTCGAACGGGAAGGAGCCGGCGCACGACGTCGTCGTCCACCGCGCGCCCGTCGACGGGTCGTTCACGGGCAGGCTCGACCCGGAGGCGCTGCTGCTCGTCGCGTTCGGCGCGACACCCGACGAGGCGATCGCCCGCTTGCGCCGGCCCGCGGCGGTCGGCTTCGACGTGCTCGAGTCCGAGCGGGTCGCATACGACCGCGAGACGATCGCGCTCGCGGCTCCGGCCGCCGACGATGGGGTCTCGCAGCTGTACGCGCGCTCGCTCCTCGTCCTCGAGCAGCTCACGGACAGACAGACGGGCGCGACCATCGCCGCGCCCGAGTTCGACCCGTCCTTCGAGCAGTCGGGTGGCTACGGCTTCGTGTGGCCGCGCGACCTCGGCTACGTCGTGCTGAGCTTCCTGGCCGCGCGGCGCGGCGACCTCGCCGTGCCGGCGCTGCGCTGGCTCGCGCGTGAGCAGGCGCCCGAGGGCCTCTGGCTCCAGCGGTACTGGACGGACGGCTCGCTCGCACCGAGCTGGGGCCTGCACCAGGTCGACGAGACCGGGATGGTCGTGTTCGCCTACGAGGCGGCGTGGCGCGAGCTCGGCGACCCTGCGCTCGATCGCGAGCTGTGGCCGTCCGCGCGCGCAGCGGCCGACTTCCTCTGCAACTTCCTGGACGAGGAGACGGGCCTGCCGCTTCCGAGCGTCGACCTCTGGGAGCAGACGGACGGACAGCACTCCTACAGCGCCTCGGCCACGTTCGGCGGGCTCGTCGCGGCGGCGGCCATGGCGTCCCGGCACGAGCCGGGGCTCGTGGAGCGCTACCGCGAGACGGCCGAGCGCGTGCGCGCCGGGATCGAGGAGCACCTCTGGAGCGAGGAGCACGGCAGGTATCTCCGCTCACGGTGGGTCGGCCGCT
>DASTWH010000214.1:0-18292 GCA_035758735.1 Gaiellaceae bacterium | reverse complement strand
GCAGACGTGTCAGCAAGCGCGTTGCGCGGTGGCGCCGGACAAGGGGGAAGGTGTCCGGCGCCTCCGCGCGCCTGACGTCTAGCGGGCTGCTGCGGGCAGGAGCTCCTGGCCGAATGCGGCCCGCTCGACGAACTGGCCCACACCGGGCTCTGCCACGAGCTCGCCGCCGTCGACGAGCACGTTGCCGCGCAGCAGCACGATCTCCGGGGTTCCCGTCACCTCGGTCCCCTCGTAGAGGTTGTAGTCCGTCTTCGAGTGCTGCGTCTCGGCCGTGATCAGATGCCGCTTCTCGGGGTCGAAGATGACGATGTCCGCGTCCGATCCCGGCGCGATCGTCCCCTTCCGCGGATAGAGCCCGAAGAGCTTCGCCGGGTTCGTGGCGAGGAGCTCGACCATGCGGTTCAGCGACAGGCGCCCGGTCCGCACGCCGAACTCGTGGATCATGTGCAGGCGGTTCTCGAGGCCCGGCCCGCCGTTCGGGATCTTCGAGAAGTCGTCCTTGCCCATGGACTTCTGCCCGTCCCAGAGGAACGCGCAGTGGTCCGTCGAGATGGCGGAGAGGATGTCCGAACGGACGGCATGCCAGAGCACGTCCTGGTTCTCGATCGACCTGGGAGGCGGTGTGTACACGTACTTCGCGCCCTCGAAGTTCGGGCGCTCGAGGTACGTGTAGTCGATGAAGAAGTACTGCGTGCACGTCTCGCCCCAGACGTCCCAGCCCGCTTCGCGCGCCCGCGCGATCGGCTCGACCGCCTCGCGACAGGAGACGTGGACGACGTAGAGCGGCGCGCCGGCGACGCGTGCCAGCTGGATCGCACGGTTCGTCGCCTCGCCCTCGGTCTCGGGCGGACGCGTGAGCGCGTGGTAGTGCGGCGCCGTGTTCCCCGCGGCAAGCGCCTGCTTCACGAGAACGTCGATGGCGTCGCCGTTCTCGGCGTGCACCATTACGAGGGCGCCGGTCTCGGCCGCGACCTCCATGGTGCGAAAGAGCGTCTCGTCGTCGACCATGAGCGCGCCCTTGTAGGCCATGAAGAGCTTGTACGACGTGACCCCTTGTGCGGGCAGCTCAGCGAGCTCCTCGAGAGATCCTCCCTCGCGCAGGTCGGTGACCGCGATGTGGTAGCCCATGTCGATCAGCTGCTTGCCCTCGCGCTTCGAGTGCCAGTCGGCGAGCGCGTCGGCGAACGACTGCCCGGGCGTCTGGATGCAGAAGTCGACGTGGCACGTCGTTCCGCCGAACGCGGCGGCGGTCTGACCCGAGGTGACGTCGTCGATCGTCACCGTCCCGCCAAACGGCATGTCGAGGTGCGTGTGCGGGTCGACGCAGCCGGGAAGCACGTACTTCCCCGTGGCGTCGATGACCCGGTCCGCGTCGACATCGAGCGACTCCCCGAGCAGGGAGATCCGCTCGCCCTCGACGTAGACGTCGCCGACGTAGTCGTCGGCGGCCGTGATGATCCGTCCGCCTGAGATCAATGTCGACACGTCATCACCTCCATCGGTAGTGAGGAGGGCTCCGGGTCGGCCGCAACCGATCCGGAGCCCACGCCTCTCGTTCCTCGCCTCGTTACTTGCCGCCCTCCTTGAGGACGACGACCTTCTTCTTGAAGCTCTTGCCGAACACGTCGATGCCCTGCTTGCGCAGGTTCGCGACGGCCTTCTTCGCGAGATCCGTGCGGTAGGCGGCCTTCGTGGCCGGCTTCTTGATGACCTTGTAGGTCTTCGCGATCGTGGCTGTCCGCTTGAACTCGACCGGGTCCATGATCCCGACGCCGAGCTTGTTCGGCCAGATGAGCGCGTTGACCTCGTTCATCTGCCAGCGCTGGTGACCCTTCGGCAGCGCCGGCCCGTTCTTGAGGACGATGTTCGTGCACTCCGCGAGGTGGTCGCGGCAGTAGGCCCACCCCTTGAACGACGCCTCCAGGAACTTGACGGCGGTCGCCTGGTTCTTCGCGTCCTTGATCCAGTCGCCACGGACGATCACGCCGTCCTGCAGCATCCCGGTGCCGAGATCCGAGTACTTGTAGATCTTGAGGTCGGACGGCTTGTACAGCTTGCCGGTATCGGGATTCTTCGTCTCGTAGACCTGCGCGAGCTCGTTGTACGTCATCGCCGATGCGGCATCGATCTCGCCGTTCAGGAACGCGAGCATGTCGAAGTTCTGCTTGACGAGCGTCACGTCCTTGTCCGGGTCCATCCCGTTCTTGACGAGCGCAGCGCGCTGCTCGAACTCGTTGCCGAAGATCCAGACGCCGAACTTCTTCCCGCGCATCTTCTTGAACGTGTTGATGCCCGCGGACTTGAACGTCACCTCGGTCGTACCGCTTCGGGCGTAGACCTGGCCGATGTTGACGAGGTCGTTCCCGGTGTCCCGCTGCGCGAGCGTGCTGCCCATCCAGTTGATGCCGAACTCGGCCTGCTTCCCGAGCACGACCTGCTCCGGGCTGATGTCGGGGCCGCCGGCCTTGATCGTCACGTCGAGCCCTACTTGCTTGTAGTAGCCCTTGTCCTTCGCGACGTAGTAGCCGGCGAACTGCGACTGGACGACCCACTTCGACTGCAGCGTCACCTTCGTCAGTCCCTGACCCTGGCTCGTGCCCGCCAGCGCGAGGCCTGCCGCGATCGCGACGGCCGCGATCAGGCCGACCGCGCCCGCGACGTACCACCTTCGTCTCCTCATGTGCCCTCCTTGGGTCACTCGTTTCCTGCCCTCGTCGATGGATGCCAACTGAGCGCGAGCCGTTCGGCGAACGCGACGACGCCGTAGAAGGCGATTCCGAGCATGCTCGCGACCAGGATCGCCGCCCATGCCGTCTCGTACTGTGCGACCGAGACCGCCGAGACGACCTTCACGCCGAGCGCGTCCGTCGATCCGCCGAAGTAGTCCCCCACGACAGCGCCGATCATGGCGAGTACCGACGCGATCTTCAAGGCGGAGAAGACGAACGGGAGGCTGTTCGGGATCCGGACGCGCCGGAAGACCACCCGCTGCGGGACCGCGTACGAGCGCATGAGCTCGATCGACTCCGGTCGCACCGACGTGAGCCCGCGCAAGGTGTTCACGAGCACGGGGAAGAAGCACAGCACCGCGGCGATCACGATCTTCGACCACGGCGAGAGCGTCCCGAACCATGCGTTCGTGATCGGTGCGAACGCGACGATCGGGACGGCGTTGGCCGCGATCATGTACGGCATGAGCGCGTTCCCGAACGGTCGCCAGCGTGCGAGCACGAGTGCGAGTACGAACGCGAGCGAGCAGCCGAGGACGAACCCGCCGAGCGCCTCCTTGAAGGTGATCCAGCCGGCTTCGAGGAGCTCGCTGCGATCGTCCCAGAACGCCTGCAGCACGTCCGAGAGCGGCGGCAAGAGGTAGCGCTCGACCCCGAGCGCCGGGAGCAGCCACTCCCACGCGGCGAGGCCCAGGCCGAGCACCACGAGCGCGGGGACCCAGCCACGGAGGCGCCTTCCCCATGGACGCTCGGCGCGCGGGGCTGCCTGCGCGTACGCGTTCACAGCTCGGCCCCTCCGGCATGCAGCGCCTCACGCACCTGCGTGACGAGCTCGAAGAAGCGCGGGTCCTCGCGCGTCTCGAACGTCCTCGGCTGCGGCAGGTCGATCGGGACGACGGACGTGATGCGCCCGGGCCGCGGCGACATCACGACGACACGCGTCGAGAGGTACACGGCCTCCGAGATCGAGTGCGTGACGAAGATGACCGTCGAGCCGAGCTCAGCCCAGATCCGAAGGAGCTCCACGTTCAGGCGCTCACGTGTCATCTCGTCGAGGGCGCCGAAGGGCTCGTCCATGAGCAGGAGCGCGGGCGAGAACGAGAGCGCTCTCGCGATCGAGACGCGCTGCTGCATCCCGCCCGAGAGCTGCCACGGGTAGTGCTTCTCGAATCCGTCGAGCTCCATGAGGTGAAGCAATTCGCGAACTCGTCCTGCGCGCGTCGCCCGGTCGTAGCCCATGAGCTCCAAGGGGAGCGCGATGTTCTTCGCGACCGTGCGCCAGTCGTAGAGGACGGCGGCCTGGAAGACGATGCCGTAGTCGCGGTCGAGGCGTGCGCGGTGGGCCGACTTGCCGTTCACGAGGATCTCACCGCTCGAGGGCTCGACAAGGTCGCCGATGACCCGCAGCAGTGTCGACTTCCCGCAGCCGGAAGGACCGATGAGCGAGATGAACTCGCCTTGCCCCACCTCGAGGTCGATGTCCTGCAGTGCGTTGACGCCACCCTTGCCGAACGTCTTCGAGATGCTGCGCGCGGAGACGACCGCCTCGGACGTGCTCACACCAGGATCTCCGGTGGTCGGTGGACGACGAGCTTCTCGACGAGGACGACCACGAGGAAGAAGGAGATGCCGAGGAGCGCGGCGACGAGATTCACCGCCCACAGGTTCTCGGGGTCGAGCGCGTAGTACTGGTTGAAGTTGATGATCCACCCGCCGAGACCGCTCTGGATCGACGACGGCAGCTCGCCGATGACGGCGCCCACCACGCTCGCGGTCGCAGCGACCTTGAAGGCCGAGAAGAGGTACGGCAGCGACGCAGGGACGCGCAGTTTCCAGAACACGGCCCACTCCCCGGCCGCATACGACTCCATGAGCTCGACGGCCGCCGGGTCCGCCGAGCGAAGGCCCCGCACCGTGTTGACGGTGACCGGGAAGAACGTCAGGTAGGCCGCGATCACGGCGACCCGCATCCAGTCCTTGGGCGTCCAGCCGAGGATGGAGACGTTCCCGAGACCGACGACGACGATCGGCGCGATGGCGAGGATCGGGATCGTCTGCGAGGCGATGATGTACGGCATCACGCCGCGCTGCAGCACCGCGAAGCGGGCGATGAGCGCGCCGAGCAGAAAGCCGATCGCCGCGCCGATCGCGAACCCCACAGCCGCCTCCTTCGCGGTGAAGAGGGCAGCGTCGAGCATGAAGCGGGCGAGCAGCGGCTCGCCCTCGCGAAGCGGGTCGAACAGGGCTCCCACGATGTCGTGGAGGTGCGGCATCGTCGTCGCGTTGACGCGGAACGGCCTCGTCCAGCCGGTCTCCTCCCAGAGCGCGCGATAGCCCTCCCAGAGGGCCCACAGCCCGAGCAGCACGAGGACCAGGACCGCGATCCGGGCCGCGGCGGAGCCGATGCGCGAGGTCACGCGCAGAGCATCCCACACTCGAAGCAGCCGGTTAGAGTCGTCTCGTGGGCCTCGATCCGAAGCGCACGGTCGCCGAGCTGAAGGAGCTCCGCGAGCTCACCGGAGACGAGAACGGCGCGCAACGCGTCGCGTGGACGGACACCTGGGAGCGCGCTCGCGAGTGGCTGCGAGGCCTCGTCGCCGAGACCGGCGCCGAGGAGTCGATCGACCAGGCCGGGAACCAGTGGTTCACGCTGGGCGGAGCCTCGGAACGAGCCGTGCTGATCGGCGGGCACATGGATTCCGTCCCGAACGGCGGCTGGCTGGACGGATGTCTGAACGTCGTTGCGGGCGTCGAGGTGCTCCGCCGCGTCGCGGCGGACGGTATGCCACCTGCCACGGTCCGGCTCGTCAGCTGGGCGGACGAGGAAGGCGCCCGCTTCGGACGCAGTCTCTTCGGCTCCAGCGCAGCCGCCGGCTCCATGTCCGATCAGGACGAGCTGCGCGAGCTTTCGGACCGCGACGGGGTCACGCTTCCGGCTGCCCTCGGCGCCCACGACGTCGACCTCGACTCGGTGCTCGCCGCTCGCGCGGAGCTCGACTCCGCCGCCGCCTACCTCGAGCTCCACATCGAGCAGGGCCCGGTCCTCGAGAGCCTCGGCCTGCCACTCGGCGTCGTGCTCGGGACGTTCGGCGTCGAGCGGCATCGGATCACGTGGCGCGGCCAGGCCGCCCACGCCGGATCGACGCCGATGGACAAGCGCCGGGACGCGCTCGCCGGCGCCGCCAAGCTCGCGCTCGAGATCCGTGAGATCGCGCGTCGAACGGGCGGCGGCGCCGTGTGCACATCCGGCGGCGTCGTCTGCCAGCCGGGAATCGTCACCTCGGTGGTGGAGACGGCGGAGCAGCTTCTCGACCAGCGCGACCTCAGCGCACAGCGCCTCGCCACGATGCTCGCCGAGGCGAAGGCGGCGAGCGAGCGCTTCGCTTCCGAAGAGTCGATCGACGTCGACTGGGAGCGGATCTGGTCGATCGAGCCGATCCTCTTCGACGAGACGCTCGTCGGCTTCGCCGAGGAAGCGATCCAAGCGGTCGCCCCGACGGCGCATCGCCTTCCGTCGGGGCCGCTGCACGATGCCGCCGAGATCTCCCGTGCCGGCGTGCCGACGGTGATGCTCTTCGTCCAGAGCCTCCGTGGGCTCTCGCACACGAAGCTCGAGGACACGCGCGAAGAGCACCTCGAGCTTGCCGTCTCGGCGCTCGACGGGCTCGCGTCCAGGACGATCGCCTGGGTGGCGGACGGCGGCGGCCGTTGACGCAGGTCAGGCCCACGGGGTCTGACTCCATCTCCTACGCAGGCGTCGCGGCCGGGCTCGCGGTCGGCGGTTGTCTCACCTGGAACGTCTCGAACGTCGGAGCCGCCGCTGACCCGCTCGCAACTCACTACGGCGTCTCGGTGGCGGTCGTCGGGCTCCTGACGACCGCGCTCTTCGTCACCCATCTCGCCGTGCAGCTCCCCTCCGGACGAGCGGCAGACCGCTTCGGCTCCCAGAGCGTGGCTCTTCTCGCGATCGCGGCGGGCGTCCTCGGAAACATCCTCCTCCTGATCGACGCCGGCTTCGAGCTCGCGCTCGTCGGCCGCGCGATCGTCGGGCTCGGCTCGGGTGCCGCGTTCGTGTCGGGTCTCGACCTCGTGCGAGCCGGAGGCGGTGGGCCTGCGCTGCAGGGTCTCTACGGAGGGGCGACGATGACCGGGGGCGGGCTCGCACTCATGGTCGTGCCGCCGCTCACCGACGCGACGAGCTGGCGCGCCGCGTACTGGACCGCTGCGCTCCTCGCAATCCTCGCTGCGATCCCGACGATGCTCGCGAGAGGGCTCCCCCGCATCGGGCACGCGGGAGCTTGGCTGCTGGGTGACCGGGCACTGCTCCCGATCGGGATCATGCAAGCCGCGACGTTCGGCCTCGCCGTCGTCGCCGGGAACTGGGTGGTGCCGCTGCTCGAGCGCCAGGGAGTGAGCTCGACGGCGGCCGGGCTCGCGGGCGGGCTCGTGCTCTTCGTCGGCATCGTGACGCGTCCTGCGGGAGGAATGCTCGCCGGCCGGGTCGGTGCGAAGCGGCTGCTCGCAGCGGCTCTCGTCGGCACCGCGTCGGGTGCGCTGATCCTGAGCATCGGCGGCTCGCTCGCGCTCTCGACGCTCGGCGCCTTCGTGCTCGGCTTCACGGCCGGCCTTCCGTTCGCCGTGATCTTCGCCGCGGCCCAGCACCAGCGCCCGGACGCCCCCGGAGCGGCGATCGCCCTCGTCAACGCCTGCGCCGTCCTCACGATCCTGGTGGGGACACCGCTCGCGGGCCTCGCCTTCGAGCTGCCGAGCGACGGTCGCATCGCCTTCGCCGCGATCGCCGTGCTCGCCGCTGCCGCACTCATACCGCTCCGCAACGCACGTATCTAGGCTCGATAATCGCGCTTTCGAACGAGCGAAGGAGAAACCGAGATGGCTCTGAGCTTCGGCGTCACCGTCCTCCCCGACCCACCGTATGCCCGTTTCCTCGAGCTGATCCGGCACGCCGAGGCGAACGGATTCGGCTACGGCTGGACGTACGACTCGCACGTCCTCTGGCAGGAGTCGTTCCCTCTGCTGACGCTCGCGGTGGAGGCGACGACGACGATGAAGTTCGGCCACTGCGTCACCAACCCGGGCACGCGCGAGCCGACGGTGCTCGCGAGCGGCTACGCCACCCTTCACGACATCTCGGACGGGCGCATGGTGATGGGCATCGGGCGCGGGGACTCGGCGCGCCGCTACATCGGCCAGCAACCGGTGCGCGTCGCCGAGTTCGAGCGGCGCTGCCGGATGATCAAGGACTTCATGAACGGCCGCGAGGTCGACTGGAACGACAAGCAGCTGAAGCTCGCTTGGGTCCGACCGGAGCTGCCGGAGATCCCCATGTGGGTCGCCGGCTACGGGCCCAAGGCGCTCGCAGTCGCGGGTCGCGTGTCGGACGGCGTGATCATCCAGCTCGCCGACCCGGTGATCATCAAGTGGATCATGGACACGGCCCGCGAAGCCGCGGCCGAGGCCGGGCGTGATCCGTCGGAGCTCAAGTGCATCGTGTGCGCGCCGAGCCACATCACGGACGACATCGCCGACGCCCGCGAGCAGGTGCGCTGGTTCCCGGCGATGGTCTCGAACCACGTCATGGACCTCATCGAGCGCTACGGCTACGACTCGGCGATCCCGCACGAGCTGACCGAGTACGTGCGGGTCCGCAAGTTCTACGACTACGACGAGCACTCGCGCGTCGGCGCAAAGCACGGCGAGTTCGTCACCGACGAGATCTGCGACCGCTTCTGCGTCCTGGGGAACGCCGAGCAGGCAACCGCAAAGCTGAAGGAGCTCGAGGCGATCGGCGTCGACCAGTTCAACATCTACCTCATGACCCACGGTCAGGAGGAGGACCTCGCCGCCTACGGCAAGGACGTCATCCCGCAGTTCGCCTAGATGATGGTGGCGCCCAGGGCGCTGGCGACGAGCTCGACGGCCGTCGTCGCGGTCGTGTTTTCCCGGTCGAGGATCGGGTTCACCTCGACGACCTCGAGCGATCCCGCGAGACCGGACTCGGCGACGAGCTCGAGCGCGAGGTGCGCCTCGCGATAGGTCAGACCGCCACGCACCGGTGTGCCGACGCCGGGGGCGACTTCCGGGTCGAGGGCGTCCATGTCGAGCGAGACGTGGACGAACCCCGTGCCCGCAACGCGGTCGAGTGCCTCGCGAATGGCCCGCTCGACCCCGATGCGATCGATCTCGCTCATCGTGAAGACACGCACCCCTGCCTCGCGCAACAGCTTTCGCTCACCCGCATCGGCCTGCCGCAGTCCGAGCAGCGCGACGCGGCGAGGATCGAGCGCGGGCAGGGGCCACGCCTCGCTGGCGAATGCCTCCCCGGCGAGTCCGAGCGCGGCCGCGAGCGGCATGCCGTGAACGTTCCCGCTGGGGCTCGTCTCGGGCGTGTTGATGTCCGCGTGCGCGTCGATCCAGACGACGCCTCCCGCGCCGTGCACGGAGGCGAGACCGCCGAGGGTCCCCATCGCGACGGAGTGGTCTCCTCCCAGCACGAGCGGCAGCGCTCCGGCGCGGGACTCCTCGACCACCTTCGCCGCGATGCGGGCGCACGTCTCCTTTATCTCGGGCAGGAATCTCGCGCGCTCGTCCTGCACCGTCGTCGCCTCGGGGACCGCGGTCTCGACGTTCCCGTGGTCGCGCACGACATGGCCCAGGCTCACCAGGCGGTCCTCGAGCCCCGCGTAGCGAATCGCAGATGGCCCCATGTCGACCCCGCGCCGCCCCTGTCCGAGGTCGAGCGTCGCACCGATGACGGCGATCTCACGTCCAGCAGTCACGGCGGGAACCTAACTACACTGAGTCGCCGCGGCGAGGTAGCTCAGCTGGTAGAGCACTCGGCTGAAAACCGGGGTGTCGCCGGTTCAAGTCCGGCCCTCGCCATCATCGGAACGCCGGGCGTCGCTCACCGGCGCGGACCGCGACGGGGAGGCGGTTCTCGGGTGGTGCAAGCGGGCAGGCCCACTTCGGGTCGTAGGCACACGACGGGTTGAAGGCGAAGTTGAAGTCGAGCACGAGCTTCCCGTCGACAGCCCCGAGATCGGCGCCCTTGACCGTGTCGAGCAGGTACCGGCCCGCGCCGTAGGTGAGATCGCCGCTCGTCTCGTCCGTGAAGGACAGGAACACGCCGCCGCCGTAGGCTTCGAGCCAGTAGAGACCGAGCGCCAGCTGCGAACCGTGGAGTTCGAAGACGGCGTTGCCGAACCGGGTGAAGTGCGTGCCGTCGTCGCGGCTCATGGGAAGCTCCGCATGCTCGAGTTTCAGAGGCTCGACCCTGGCGAGCACTCGCGCGGCAGGGTCGTAGTCGAAGTAGGACGGAGTCACGTCCTCCCTGCGCGATTGGTCGACCGGCGACTGCGAGTGGTTCGCGATCAGGTCGTCGCGCACCGTGCGCCACGTGTTCCACGCTCTGGCGGGGTCGTCGTCCGCGCGAACCTCGCGGTAGAGGTCGAAGATCCTCCGCTTCCAGTCGAGGAGCGCGAGGCGCTCCTCCGCCACCGCCCGGACAGGCAAGACCGGCCTCATGGCGCCGAGGGTACCCGCGCGGGTGCCGCCAACAGAGGCTGGTAGGTTCGCCGTCGATGGAGCTCGCGTTCCTGTCCGCCGTCGAGCAGGCGCGGCTCGTCCGTCACGGCGAGGTTTCGTCGACCGAGCTCGTGACGGCGTCCCTCGAGCGGATCGAGCGGATCGACCCCGCCCTCAACTCGTTCGTGACCGTCTGCGGCGATGAGGCGCTTGCGGCCGCCGCGAGCATCGACTCGACGCCGGGCGACGCACCCTTCCGAGGAGTCCCCATCGGCGTGAAGGACCTCGCGCCCACCGCCGGCATCCGCACGACGTACTCCTCGCGCGCGTACGCGGATCACGTCCCGGAGTTCGACAGCGCAGTGGTCAGGCGGATTCGCGATGCGGGGTTCGTGATCGTCGGGAAGACGAACACGCCCGAGTTCGGGACGGTCGCGTTCACGGAGTCCGACCTGAACGGCGCGACGCGCAACCCGTGGAACACGGAGCTGACACCGGGCGGCTCGAGTGGAGGCGCGGCAGCGGCGCTCGCCGCCGGGCTCGTTCCGGCCGCGCACGCGACCGACGGAGGCGGCTCCATCCGGATACCGGCGTCGTGCTGTGGCCTCTTCGGTCTGAAGCCGTCCCGTGGTCGCGTGTCGACCGCGCCGTTCGGTGCATTCGAGGGGCTCTCGACCGCCGGCCCGCTGACCCGTTCGGTCGAGGACGCCGCGAACCTCCTCGACGTCCTGGCTGGGTACGAGCCAGGCGATCCCTGGTGGGCGCCGCCGCCGGACGAGCCGTTTGCGAACGCGATCGCCGCACCTCCCCGCCGGCTCCGCATCGCCGTCACGTCGTCGCCGCCGGTCGACGTCCCCGTGCATCCCGAGTGCATCGCAGCGGTCACAGCGGCCGCCGACCTCCTCACCGAGCTGGGCCACGAGGTCCGCGAAGGCACGCCTCCGTGGCGGGAGTCCGGGCTCTTCGACCTCTTCATCGCGGTGTGGCAGGTCGGCCCCGCACTCCATCCGGTCGAGGACCTGTCGCTGCTCACACCCCTCAACCGAGAGCTCGTCGAGACATCGCGCGCGGCATCGGCCGCCGACTTCGGGCGGAGCGTGGCCGCGCTGCAGATGCTCGCCCGTCGGATCGTCTTGTTCTGGAACGACGTCGACGTCGTGCTCACACCGACGCTCGCACTCCCACCGGTCCCGATCGGCTGGCAGGACGCGGTCACGGGCGCCATCCCCCAGCTCCACCGGAACACCGAGTTCACGCCGTTCACGTCCGTCGCGAACCTCACGGGGCTTCCCGCGATGTCCCTCCCCCTCCACTGGACGCCCGACGCGCTGCCCGTGGGTGTCCATGCGATCGGTCCTCCCGCCGCGGACGCACTCCTGCTCTCACTCGCCGCCGAGATCGAATCGGTGAGCCCCTGGGCGGAGCGGCGCCCGGCGCTTGCCTAGCCCGGGATCGTGATGAGGATCGTCTGGCCCGGCGACGCGTGCAGCATGCGCGCCGCGCTGCCGCGCGAGATCGCCAGCGACATCTTCTTGTAGCTGTCCTCGTAGAGGATGACGTCGCCCGGTCGTGCGTCCGCGAACGTGCGTGCCATGACCGCGTAGTACCGCTCCCCTGCGATCTCGAGCTCGACGCGTGTACCGGACGACATGCCGAGCGCCTCGACGTCGTCTCGGTCGAGGTTGAGCGCGATGTTTCCGAAACTGTCAACGTAGAGCAGCGTCGCCTTCAGCGCTCCGTCGACGAAGACGGGCTCCGGAAGGTCGAGACGGATGAGGCCTTCGGGGTCGACGGGCGGGCCGAGGTCGGCGACCGGGATGCCCGACGCGAGATGCGCGGCAGCCGGCGCGAAGAGATCGCGCCCATGAAACGTTCGGGAGATGGACTCGAGCGCGTAGTCGGGGTTCGCCAGCTCATACGCCTCCGAGATGCCATGACGACTCGCAGCCGGCACGAGCAGCCCGTTGTCGGGGCCGACGTAGAGCCGCCCCTCTTCGTCGCGCAGGGCGAGGGGTCGGCGAGGACCGCCGACACCGGGATCGACGATCGCGAGATGGACGCCCACCGGCATGAAGCCGATCGTGTTCGCGAGGACGAGCGCACCCTGCAGGATCGAGGTCGCGGGAATCCCGTGCGTGATGTCGATGATCTGCGCCTCGGGGGCGATCCGCTTCATCACGCCGTGACACGTCCCGACGAAGTCGTCCTTCAAGCCGAAGTCGCTCAGGAATGTGATGAACACGCCGCGGAGCGTAACGGCGGCCTCAGAAGCGGGCTAGCGCCGGCGAGCGGGGCGTGCGAAGCAGCGGCGTTTCGCGGCCGGGCGCGGCTCTCCACACAGTCGGAGGCCGCGAGGCCTGATCCTGACGAACGCGGTCGGGGCCTGGAGAGGCAGTGGCCTCGTCATCACACTCGGAGCATATGCGCCGGTCCGGCGGATCACGACTCCCTACCGGACTTCCGCCGTGCGAGCTCGACCAGCTCGGACGTCTCGCGCTGGAGGCGTGCGAGCTTCGCGGCGATGATCGCGACGTAGGCGAGGACGAAGAAGAACACGACCGCGTACGCAGCGGCGACGAGCTCCTCCTGGCTCCAGCTCACTGGAGTACCTCGCGCAGCTCTCGAAGGTCGGCATCGAGACGCTTGCCCGCCAGCTCGACGCGGTACAGGACGTAGGCGAGGAGTGTCACGGCTGCCCAGCAGACGACGAACGTCGCGAACATCGTTCCGCTCATCTGAGGGCCGTCGCGCGTGAAGACGGTCGGATGGATGAAGTCCTCGGCGAGCCGGATCGCGAGGAAGCTCACCGGGATGAGTGCCACGCCGAAGAGCGCATAGACCGCCGACGAGCGCGCGCGACGCGGGCCGTCCTCGAGCGAGAACCGGAGCATGAAGTACGCGCAATAGAAGAGGAAGAGCACGAGGAAGAGGACGAGCTGGTTCGAGCTCCACGTCCACCAGACGCCCCATGAGGCGCGGGCCCAGATCGACCCGGTGATGAGTGTGAGCGCCCCGAAGATCGTTCCCTGGTGGATGGCGACGTAGCTTTCGAGGTCGTACCGCTCCTCACCGCGCCAGAGGAGGAGCAGCGCCTTGACCGCACCGAGCCCGAAGCAGAAGTACGCCGTGAGCGCGATCGGGACATGGATGTAGAAGATGCGCTGCGAGATCCCCTGGTCGGCGTCCTCCGGCGCGACGATGAGCGCGAGGACGAGAGCCAGCCCCATGGCGAACGCAGCGAGCCAGGCGAGTCCCGGGAGGCTGCGAAGTGACGATAGGCTCAGGTGGCTACTCCGTGACGACGTACTCGAAGGACGCCCACGAGAGTACAGCGAAGACGCCGTCGTACAGGAGCAGGAACAGGAGGAACCGTTCCGGGTCCGCCGAGACCGCAGCTCCGACGCCGCCGACGATCAGCGGGATCGCCAGCGGCAGGACGAGGAGCGGCAGGAGCACCTCACGTGCCCGTCCGGCGACCGCCATCGCCGACATGAGCGAACCGACGGCGCAGATCCCCACATCGGCGAGCAGGACGCCTGCGATCGCAGAGGCGTCCAGCGGTTCGAAGAAGAGCACGAACGCCGGCAGTGCGACGGCCTGTGCGGCAAGCAGGAAGACGAGCGTCGCAAGCGTCTTCCCAACCCAGATGGCGCTGCGGTCGCACGGCGCGAGCACGAGCCCGTCGAGCACGCGGTGCTCCTGCTCGGGCACCCACGCGCGGGCGAGCCCGAGGAGGGCCGTGAACACGATCGCCACCCAGAGAAGGCCGTACGCTGCGGTCTCGCCCGACCCCTCGGGCAGGGCGAAGTGGAACACGACGAGCGTCGACAGGACGAACAGGAGCATCGCGGGAAGCGTGTCGCGGCCCCGCAACTCGACACGGAGGTCCTTGCGCGTGAGCGCCGCCACGTCGGCGAGATACATCACGCGAGCGCCACTCTCTGCATGGCGAGCGGTGCGAGTCGCTCCGGGTCGTGCGTGGCGACGACGAGCGTGCGTGATGCGGCAAGCGCGTCGAGCTCGCGGTCGAGCAGCGTCGCGCCGTCCTCGTCGAGAGCCGAGTACGGCTCGTCGAGGACCAGCAGGTCCGGCTCGTGCAGGAGCGTGCGGCAGAGCGCCAGCCGCTGAGCCATGCCACGCGAGTACGCCGCGACCCGTTCGCTGCGCGCCTCCCAGAGACCGAATCTCTCGAGCAGCATCCCGATCCGCTCGCGGCGCTCGGGCACGCGGTAGAGGCGCCCGAACAGATCGAGGTTCTCGAGCGCCGTGAGCTCCCGGTAGACGAGCGGTTCGTGGGCGAGATAGCCGATGTCCGAGCGATCGGCGCCAACGACGAGGTCGCCGCGTGACGGCACGGCGAGTCCTGCGAGCATCCGAAGCAGCGTCGTCTTCCCGCTGCCGTTCGGCCCGGTGACGAGCGCGAAGCCACCGACGGGAACGGCGATGTCGACGCCGTTCAGGACGCGCTTGCGCCCATACCGCTTCTCGATCGCCCGGCCGCGGATCACGCGACGAGTACGTCGAGAGCGACGAACGCGAAGAAGACGACGCTGATCACGCCGTTCATCGTGAAGAACGCGGCGTCGAGACGACGCAGGTCACCCGGGCGCACGAGCGAGTGCTCGTAGACCAGTAACGCAGCGGTCACGGCGACGCCGAGCCAGTAGAGGACCGAAACGTCGAGTCCGAGTCCCGCGGCAGCGAAGAGCACGACGGCCCCCGCGTGGAACGCCCTCGCGCCCGCGAAGGCGCCGCGCTCGCCGAAGCGCACCGCCCATGAGTGCAGCCCCTCCGCGCGATCGTGATCGAGGTCGAAGAGGGAGTAGAAGAGATCGAAACCCGCGACCCACAGCACGACGCCGCCGCCGATCGCCCACGCCTCCCAGGGCGCCGTGCCCGTGACCGCGAGCCACGCACCGATCGGAGCGAGCCCGAGACACGCGCCGAGCCAAACGTGGCAGAGCCACGTGATGCGCTTGAGGTACGGATAGATCACGAACATCGCCACCGGGATGGGCCACAGCCAGCGGACGATCGGGTCGAGTTGGAAGACCGCCAGCAGGAAGAGTCCTAGTGCCAATCCGCACAAGATGAGGACCTGCGTCCGCGTGAGCGCGCCGGACGGGAGCTCCCGGGTCGCGGTCCGTGGGTTCCGCGCGTCGATCTCCGCATCGACGAGGCGGTTCACCGACATCGCGAGTGTCCGCGCACCGACCATCGCGACCGTGATCCACACCATGTTGGCGAGCCCGGGCCACTCGTCGACCGAGAGGAACGCGCCGACGTACGCGAACGGCAGTGCGAAGACCGTGTGCTCGATGCGCACGAGCGACGCGAGGCGGCGAGGCAGCGGCGCCGTTGCGATGCCGCTCGTCACGTCTGGCGATGAGGCGTCGCGGTGTCGCCCGCCGCGAGCTCGAGCCCGTGTCGCAGCGCCGGCCGCACGACCTCGAAGCCGTCTCGGCAGCCGCCGGGCGAGCCGGGCAGGTTGACGACGAGCGTCGCGCGCCGAAGGCCCGCGATGCCGCGAGACAGCAGCGCATGCGGCGTGCGGGCGAGAGCGTCGGCACGTATCGCCTCCGCAAGACCGGGAGCTTCGCGATCGACCACGCTGCGAGTTGCCTCCGGCGTCACGTCCCGCGGAGCGAAGCCCGTCCCACCTGTGGTCAGGACGAGGGAGACGCCGGCGTCGCCGAGAGCGCTGATTGCGTCGGCGATCGACTCGACGTCGTCCGGGACGACGGTGCGCTCGACGTCGAAGCCCTCGTCGCGCAGGAGCTCGGCGAGGACGTCGCCGCTCGCGTCCTGGCGCACGCCCGCGCTGACGCCGTCTGACACCGTGACCACCGCGGCCCTCACAGCGGCTCCTTCGTCTTCTCGACCAGCTCGACCGCCTCGATCGTCATCCCCTTGTCGATCGCCTTCGCCATGTCGTAGACCGTGAGCGCCGCGACGGTGACCGCCGTCAGCGCCTCCATCTCGACGCCGGTCTGAGCCGTCGTCTCGGCGGACGCCTCGATCTCGACGCCGGAATGGACGACGGCGAGTTGGACGTCGACGTATGTCAAGGCCAGCGGATGGCAGAGCGGAATGAGTTCGGCCGTGCGCTTGGCAGCCATGACACCGGCGACCTGCGCCGTCACGAGTGCATCTCCCTTCGGAAGCGACGTCAGAGCAGCGGCGGTCTCGGGCGCCATCCGCACAGTGCCACGTGCGACGGCGCGACGGCGGGCCGGCGGCTTGGCACCGACGTCGACCATGTGCACGTCGCCGCTCGGTGCCACGTGGCTCAGCTCGCTGGTCGGCTCGGGCACGCGGCAGATCGTAGTCGGCGGCGGCTACGAGCCTTGTGCGACGCTCTCGGGCGTCGGCGGTGCGTTTTCACGTGAAAACGCGATCGCCGTCCGCGGTGCGTCGGGAGGCACCGGCTCGCCGGGGAGATCCAGCGCAAAAACGGTTGGCCGCGCGACCGAGTCGAGACGCACCTCGCCCCCCATGATGCGGGCGATTTCGCGCGCGATCGCCAGCCCGAGCCCACTGCCCGACGCCATGCCACCCTCGACGCGGTAGAAGCGCGCGAACACGGCGTCCCGCTGGGTCACGGGAATACCGGGGCCGTCGTCCTCGACCACGAGCTCCGCGCGGTCGCCGCGGCGTCGTGCCCGCAGGGTGACGTGCGTCCCCTCCGGCGTGTGGATCAGCGCGTTCACGGCGAGCGCCCGGCCGATCTGGAGGATGCGCGCGTCGTCACCGAGGCACCAGACATCGTCCTCGAGCGCCGTGCGCAGCTCGTGGCCCGTGGAGGTCGCGAGGTGCCCGAGCTCCCCCGCGAGCATCTGGACGACGCCGCCGAGGTCGACCGGCTCGCGAACGACGGTGAGCTGACCCGCGTCCACGCGCGAGAGGTCGAGGAGATCGGTCGACAGCTTGCCCAGACGCTGGACCTGTCCCTGCATCGTCTCGATGAAGGCGCGACGGGTCTCCTCGTCGAGCTCCTCGTCCGCGAGCAGCTCGAGAAATCCTCCGATCGAGAAGAGCGGTGTCCGGAGCTCGTGCGACGCATTCGCCACGAACTCCTTGCGCGCGTTGTCGAGCTGCGCGAGCTGGACGCGCATGCGATCGAACGCGCGCGCGAGCTCCCCTATCTCGTCCCGGCCGTGGTCGACGATCGGCGCACCGAAGTCGCCGCCCGCGATCCGCTCGGCGGCCGACTCGAGCCGGAGGAGGCGATGCGCGAGCATGCCGGCCGCGGTGAGCCCGAGGATCAGTGCCAGGACGAGCGCGAACGCCGTCGCGAGCAGCAGTCGCTCGCGCACGATCTCAACGGTGGCGATCGAGTCGGCGAGGGCGGCCTGGAACAGAAGCACGGCCTCCGGGCCAGCGGGAATCGCGACCTCCGCGTAGTCGCCGCCCTTGAGCGAGACACGACCCTGCTCGACCTCTCCCGACATCATCGCGGCGCGCGCGATCGGATCGGTCTGCACGTCGCGCGAGCTGTTCGTGCGCGAGTCGGCCTGGACGACCAGCGACGACTGCGTCTTCGAGAGGACGCTGAATGCGACCACGCGCGAGTTCGTCTCGACTGCGTAGCTCTCGACGCGGTCCTGCCAGTGGAGCGTGTCCTGCGGCAGCCTCCGCGCAAGCGGCCCCCCCAGGCGTGCGAGCTGCTCCAAACGTGCGTCAACGAGCCTCCGCTCGAGCGAGGGCACCACGATCATGTACGCGGTTCCCAGGGCGCCGGCGACGATCCCGACGAGGACGAGGACGATGCGGGTGCGGATTCCGCCCGGCAGAGACACGCGGGCTACTCCGACCGGAAGCGATATCCCGCGCCGCGCATGGTGAGGATCAGCTCGGGATTGCTCGGGTCCCGTTCGATCTTCTCGCGCAGATGTCGCACGTGCACGTCGATCGTGCGCGGCTCGCGGTAGTCGGCCCCCCCGCGGAGACGCTCGAGGAGCTCGCGCCGGGAGAACACGACTCCCGGGCTCTGCGCGAGCACGACGAGCATCTCGAACTCG
>DASTWH010000187.1:0-15244 GCA_035758735.1 Gaiellaceae bacterium | reverse complement strand
GACGACGACGAGCTGGCCCGCGGCCTCGACCGTCACCGCGTAGCGCCGCATCGCCGAGCCGAGCGAGCGCAGCCGGTCTGCGTCGCTGCCTCCCGGAAGGGCGTAGACCAACCTGCCGCTGGGCGCCCGCACCTTCACGAGCCCGAGCTCGGCGATGTCGCGCGAGACCGTCGTCTGGACGACGTCGTAGCCGGTCTCACGGAGAGCAGCGGCGACCTCAGCCTGCGTGGACAGCGTCCGCTCGCGCACGAGCTCGAGGATGGCGCCCTGTCTCTCCCGGCGATTCATAGTATGCGAAACTCTAGCAGTATATGCATGCGATTCCCGCAACGAGCGGCTCGAAGCCTGCACACGAGGGTGCTACATTGCGCCGGCGGTGGAGCGTGTCCTCGTCCTGAATGCGAGCTACGAGCCCTTGAACGTCTGCTCGCTGCGCCGCGCCCACGTGCTCGTCTGGAAGGGAAAGGCCGAGGTGCTCGAGAGCCACGGCCAGCCGCTGCGCTCGTCGTCCTCGACCTTCACGCGGCCACACGTGATCCGGCTCGTGACGTACGTGCGCGTTCCACGCGGCGTGACGAAGCGGATCTCGCGGCGCGTGCTGTTCGCGCGCGACGGGTGGAAGTGCGTCTACTGCGGATCCGAGGGCAACCGGCTCACGCTCGACCACGTCGTCCCGCGCTCGCGCGGCGGAACCTCGGTCTGGGAGAACGTCGTCACCTCGTGCGCGCCGTGCAATCACCGCAAGGGCGATCGACTCCTCGAGGAGACGAGCATGACGCTGCGAACGCCACCGCGGCCGCCGACACCGGTGCTCTTCATCCGCCTCGCGGCCGACCACGTGCCCGACACGTGGCGCCAGTACCTCCCGGGCCTCGACCCGGCTGCTGCTGCCGCCTAGCGCGCTATCGCGCTATCGCGCCATCGCGCGGTCCACTGCCTCCTGCTCCTCGGGTGAGAGCGCGACCGACGAGCGCCCCCGGTCGAGGTCCTTCACGTAGATGCGCGCGTAGTCGCGGCCCTGGATGGCCGTGAGCACCGTCCCGGTTCGCGTCGCGTCGAGGAGCGCGACCGAGGCCGACTGCTGACCGCCCGTGCCCTCGTACGCGTCGTAGCGGACGACGGCGGTGTTGGTGACCGACCCGTCCACGCGTCGATCGACGCGAGAAAGGCCGGCTGCCACCTCGTCGACGGCGCGATGGAGATCGTCGATGCGGCCCTGGAGCGACACGGCGAAATCGAGCAGGTCAGCGCTGCCCGCGCCGAGCAGGACCGCCTGGGCACTCCTGAGCTGCCGCATCTTCCGCCAGAGGAGGAGCACGGCCGCGAGCGCGAGACCGGCGACCGCGCAGGCCGCCACGCCGACCGCGAGCGACGCGCTCACAGCGTGAAGATGACGGGGTACTCGGCCGTGTTGTTGGTGGTGTTGGTCTCGCCGGGCACCGGATCGACGTCGACCTTCACCGAGGTCTGCTCGCCGAACGGGACGAGGGCGCCGACCGTGAACACGACGGCTTTCGTCTCTCCGGCGTCGATGATCGGGATCGTGGCGGTCTTGACGATCGGATCGGGCTGCTTGGGAATCGTCAGCGTGACCTTGATCCTGACCTCCTGGCTTTCGCCGGTGTCCTCGACGCCGACCTCGAACTTCAGCTCGTCCGTGACCTTGATCGTCGTCTCCGTCGTCGTCGACAGGAGCTGCCCGCTCGGCAGCGCCTTGACGTACGCGATGCCGCTGCCGTGGAGCCCTGTCGGCGTCCCGCCTGTCGACGCGCCCTGGATCCGCTGCCAGATCGCCGCGAGGGAGCTCTGACTCACGAGGTCATCGGTCGTGACGAACTCGGACGACGGGACGTCGAGCCCCTCGATCCCCTCGTCCTGCAGGACGACCTCCGCCGGCTCCTGGAACGAGTCCGACCAGATGATGTCGCTCGCCAGCAGGCGTCTCGTCTGGGCGAGCAGCTGCTCGCCCGCCACCGTGGCGTCCGTTTCGTCGGTCGACTCCTTGAACGCCGCCTGTAGCCCTCGGAGCCCATTCACGCGATAGCGCAGCGCCTCGACCGCCCCGGCGTTCGGCACGACCATGGGGCCTGGTGCATTGAGATCCTCGGCCTGCTGCATCTGGTTCTCGGCGGTCTGGACGTAGCCGCCGAGCTTCGCGTCGAGGTCCTCCTCGTTCAGTCCCGGTGTCGTGAGAAGCGTGCTGACCTGCTGCCCGAGCTTCGCCGACGCGTTGCCGATGGAGCCGATGTCGGCCAGATACGTCCTGTTGCGGTCGAGCTTCGCGTCCTCGGTACACCCCTCGACCCAGACGACGAGCAGCACGACCACGAGAATCGCAAGCGCGATCAGGCCGATGAGGCGAAGGAGAGGCGTCAGGTTGCGCGGAGGACGGAAGCCCGATCCGCGGCGACCCCTCCCGGGGCCAGAAGGCGGCTGCGGATCGAAGCCCTCGGGCTCCTGCCACGCGGGCGCATCCTCCTCGTCGAAGAAGTCGAAATCGAGAATGTCGTCGTCGCGCGTACTCATGCGGCCGCGTCGGGGATGCTAGACGAGGTGCAGGAACGACCCCGTTCGTTGCAAGCCCAGGACTCAGCCAACCGGGTCGTGGGCGCAGAAGATCCCTGACGCCGGTTGCTTCGCAGCGGATGGTGGCTGAGGTGGGCAAGGAGTCGGCCGACCCGTGGCAAAGAGTGTGAGGCGGTGTCGAGCGTCGCGGCAGTCCCATCCACCCAGGAGCTCGTTCTCGGGCGCTATCGGCCCATGCGGCCGCTGGGAACGGGCGGCTCAGGATCGGTGTGGCTCGCGCTCGACGAGCGGAACGGCCTCGACGTCGCGCTGAAGATCATCCCGCGTGAGGGCAAGGCGGCTGCGCGCGCCGAGCGCGAGGCGATGGCTGCGCGGCGCCTGCGCCACGACCGCTGCGTGCGCGCGTACGACGTCGGGCACGACTCGAGCCACGTCTACATCGCCTACGAGTACGTTCCCGGGAGGACGCTCCGCGAGACGATCCGCACCGGGGCACTGACCGACCGCAACGCTGTCGAGATCGCCGCACAGGTGCTCGACGCCCTCGCGCACGCCCATCGCGCAGGGATCGTCCATCGGGACGTCAAGCCCGCGAACATCCTCGTGGAGGATCACGACGAGCTCTCGATCCGCCTGCTCGACTTCGGTCTCGCCCAGTTCGACGGCGCCGACACGCTCACCGCGGTCGGCGACGTGCCGGGAACGCTCGCCTACATCGCCCCCGAGCGCCTCGACGGCAGCGATGCGACTCCGCAGAGCGACGTCTGGTCGGTCGGTGTGCTGCTCTGGGAGACCCTCACCGAGCGCCATCCGTTCTGGGGCGTCCCGATCCAGGAGGTCGCCTTCGCGATCCAGCAGGGCGCACCGCCGCTTGCATCCGAGCGGGGCGGGCTTCCGCGACGCCTCGTCGGAGCGGTCGACGCAGCGCTCGCGCTCGATCCCGCGGCGCGTCCGAGCGCGTCGGATCTGTCGTCGGAGCTGCGGAACGCGCTCCGCACGGCCCAGGGGCGTCCGGGACGCGCCAAGCCCGAAGCCGAGAAGAGCGACAAGGACGTCGCGCCCGCGCAGCGGCATGCCCGCCGTGTCGTCCCGGTGGCGCTGAGCGCGGTGACCGCGCTCCTCGCGGCCACGCTGCTCCCGTTCTGGCCGCCCGCGCTCGTCGCCGCGATCGTCGTCTTCGCGGCACTCGCATCGTGGGTCGATCCTCGGGCAGGTCTCGCCGTCGCGCTCGCAGCGGCGGTGTTCCCGGTCGGGAACGTCGCGACGAGCGCGGCGATCGTCTACGGCGTGTTCGCGGTCGGCTGGCTGCTCCTGAACTGGCGTGACGGGCGCCACGGACTCCTCTTCGTCGTGGGACCGCTCCTTGCGGCAGCCGGGCTGCTGCCGCTCGTCCCTCTCGTCGTCCAGCGCGCCAAGGGCACGGCGCGGCGAGCCGCGCACGGGGCCCTCGCGGTGCTCTCGGCCGCGCTCTTCGCTGCGGTTGGAGGAAGCACGATCCCGATCGCCGACGAGTCGTCGGGCAGCCTGGGAATCCAGCCGCTGACGCCCGTTCCGGACGCGTCGCTGAGCGTCTGGGAATGGTTGCTGGGCCATCCGGCGACCGCCACGGCGGCGGTCCTCGTGGCCGCAGCCGCGGCGCTCTTGCCGTGGGCTCGCCGCAGCGCGCGCTACGGCGTGGCCGCGACCGGCTTCGTCCTCGTCGCAGCGTCCGTGCTGGCCGGGGCAGGGATCGCGAGCACGCTCGTGTGCCTGGCGGTATGGGCCGTTGCGGGCTTCTCGGCAGGCGCATTCCGCCGCGTCTCGTAGCGGCCCGAACCGAGGGTATCTCTACACTCGACGCGGAGTTCCCCAGCCATGGCCGTGCTGCGCAGCATCGAATCGAAGATCGAGGGCCTCTTCGAAGGCGTGTTCGGCCGCGCCTTCCGGACGCACGTTCAGCCCATCGAGCTGGCGCGCAAGCTCGTGAAGGAGATGGACGACCACCGGAACGTCTCGGTCTCGAAGGTCTACGTCCCGAACGAGTACACGCTCTACCTCTCGCTCGACGACCGGAAGCAGTTCGACGGCTACGAAGAGGCGCTCGTCGGGGAGCTCCAGGAGTACCTGGCCGAGCATGCTCGTCGCGAGCGCTACGCGCTCCTCGGCTCGCCCCGCGTCGAGGTGACGACGGACGACGACCTTGCGGTCGGCGAGTTCGGCATCGCCACACGGCTGGTCGCACCCGAGGGTGACGACGACGCCGCGCCTCCGCCGCCCGAGCTGCCGGTGGCCCAGCCCGCGCACACCATGATCTACCGGGCGCCGGCCCCTCCGACCCCCGAGGCGCCCGCGCCGGAGCCCGTCCGCGAGGTCGTGACCCTCACGATCGCCGGGCGCACACACGAGATCACCCAGCCGAGCGTCGTCCTGGGACGCTCGCGCGAGGCGGACCTGCGGGTCGCCGACGTCAACGTCTCCCGGCGACACGCGGAGCTGCGTCAGGAGGGCGCCACGTACTGGATCGTCGATCTCGACTCGACGAACGGGGTCGAGGTCAACGGCAAGCGCACGGATCGGGCGCGCGTGCGTGACGGCGACCGCATCACGATCGGCTCCACCGAGATCGTGTTCGGCCGCTCGCTTCCGTCGTGATGCCCGCGCTCCTCGCGCTCGAGACGGACGAGACGCTCCTGATCCTCAAGATCGCGTTTCTCGTGCTCCTGTACGGCTTCATCGTCCTCATCGTCCGCTCCGCGACGAAGGGCATGGGCCAGACACCCCAGGAGAGCATCGTCCTGGGAGCCGCTGAGGCCGCAGCCCTGCGCGCGGAGCATGGGTTCCCCGCGACGCGCCTGCTCGTCGTCGCGAGCCCCGAGCTGCAGGAAGGCGCGACCATCGAGCTGTCGGCTGCGACCGTCGTCGGACGCGATTCGCAGAGTGGGATCCGCCTCGACCGCGACGAATTCGCGTCCGCGCAGCACGCGCGGATCGAGCCGCGAGCGAACGGGGCGTGGGTTGACGATCTCGGCTCGACGAACGGCACTTTCGTGAACGGCTCGAAGCTGAAGAAGGGCCGGATCGCGAAGGTCGGCGACGTGATCAAGATCGGCGCAACCGAGCTGCAGGTGCAGGCGTGAGGATCGGCCGCTCGACCGCCGTGACGGACACGGGCCGTCGGCGCATGCGAAACGAGGACGCGTTCGTGTTCGAGCCGCCGCTCTTCGCGATCGCGGACGGGATGGGCGGTGCCCGGGCCGGTGAGGTCGCCGCGGGCATCGCGGCGACGGTGTTGAAGGACGGCCGCAGCTCGGTCAGCGACGAGGACACCCTGGAGGCCGTCATCGACGAGGCCAACCGGCGCGTCTGGCAGCGCTCGATGTCCGACCCGGGTACCTCGGGCATGGGCACGACCGTGACGGTCGCATTCGTCGATGCCGAGAACGAGCGCGTCGTCTTCGGCCAGGTCGGCGACTCGCGCGCGTACCGCCTGCGCGGCGAGACGCTCGAGCAGGTGACGACCGACCACTCGCTCGTCGCCGAGCTCGTGCGGAGCGGCGTGCTGACCCCCGAGGAGGCGGAGCGTCACCCGCAGCGTTCTGCGATCACACGCGCGGTCGGGACCGAGAGTGCCATCGACGCCGACGTCTTCTCGGTGCCGGCGGAGCTGGGCGACGTCTACCTCCTCTGCTCGGACGGGCTCACGGACATGCTCGCCGCGGACGACATCGCCGCCGCCATCCTCGAAGCCGACCGCGACCCGGTTGCGGCGGCGGACGCGCTCGTGGCCGGCGCGAACGCGCGTGGCGGCGAGGACAACATCACCGTCGTCCTCTTCGAGCTCGTCGAGGGCGACCCCGAGCCGGAGTACGAGCCCGAGACCGACGGCCAGCCGGTCGCAGTCACCGAGCCTGACGCCACCACATCTTCGACCTCCGACGCGGAGGTCAGCACGCACGGCGCCGGGCCGGGTGGGCGCCTGGCCGCGCTCGCCCTCATCGCGATCGTCGTCGTCGTCGGGCTGCTCGTCCTGTACTGGGGCATCAAGCGGTGAGCGCGCGCAGCCGCGAGCTCGCCGGGCTCGTCGTCGCTGCGCTGCTGGCGGGGATCGCGCTCGCGAGCATCACGATCGCGCGGGACGCCGAGGTCTCGGCCAGCGCCGTCACCTGGGGAGCGCTCTTCCTCGCCCTCTACCTCGTCGCCCATGTCGTCGTCCGGCGCACGGTCCCGTACGCGGACGGAGCGCTCCTCCCGCTCACCGCCGTGCTCACCGCGTTCGGGATCGCGACGATCTACCGCCTCGACACGGCCGACGGCGGACGGCAGGCCGTGTGGGTGGCGGTCGGCGTCGCGGTCCTGTGCGGGACCCTGATCGCGTTGCGACACGACTACCGCGTGCTCGAGTCCTACCGCTACCTGTTCGGCGTCGCGGCCGTCGCACTCCTGCTCCTGCCCTCCGTGCCGGGGATCGGCGAGCGCGTGAACGGGGTGCGCCTGTGGGTGAGCGTCGGCCCTCTCCAGTTCCAACCGGGCGAGCTCGCCAAGATCTGCCTCATCCTCTTCCTCGCGGGGTACCTCCGCGAGAAGCGCGAGGTCATCGCACAGGGCCGGCTCAAGGACTTCGGCCCTCTCGTCGCGATCTGGGGCGCCGCGATGCTCGTGATCGTCCAGACGAACGACCTCGGCAGCGCGCTCCTCAACTTCGGGATCTTCCTCGCCATGCTCTACGTCGCGACCGGCCGAGCGCTCTTCGTCGCGGCCGGGGTCGCGCTCTTCGCCGGCGGCGCGACCGTCCTCTACAACGCGATCGACCACGTCCAGAACCGGGTGACCATCTGGCTCCACCCGTGGACGGACGACAAGGTGTACTGCGCGCTCAACGGAAGGCTCGAGTACCGCCAGGACTGCGCGTCCTACCAGCTCGTGAAGAGCCTCTACTCCATCGCGAACGGTGGGTTCGGCGGCACCGGCCTCGGCGAGGGGACGTTCACCTCGGTCGACGGGGCGCAGCTCATCCCCTACCTCCGTACGGACTTCATCTTCTCGGCGATCGCGCAGGAGCTCGGGCTCATCGGTGCGGCCGCGCTGCTCCTCGTCTTCATGGTCTTCGTGGTCCGCGGGATGCGCGTCGCGCTGCAGGCACAGGACGGGTTCTCGAAGCTCCTGGCGGCCGGGCTGACCTTCGGCTTCGCGCTGCAGGCGTTCATCATCGTGGGCGGCGTCCTGCGCGTCGTTCCGCTGACCGGGATCACGCTGCCGTTCGTGTCCTACGGCGGGACGAGCATCCTGGCGAACTTCGTCCTCCTCGCGCTTCTGCTCCTCGTCTCGAACAGGGCAAACGCGCCGCGGTGAACAAGCAGATCGTCCGCCTCACGCAGGTCGCACTCGTCCTCGTCGGCGTCCTCGTCGTCATGACGACCTACTGGCAGACGTGGGCTGCTGCGAGCCTCGCGGACCGGCAGGACAACGCGATCCGTCGGGTCGCGGAGTTCTCGATCGACCGCGGGCTCATCTTCTCGTTCGCGCCGAGGAAGAGGCTGGCGCGGAACCGCGAGCGCGACGTCGAGGGCAGGACGCTCTACTTCCGCCGGTACCCGTACGGCCCGCTCACGGCCCACGTCGTCGGCTACTCGACGGTCGGGCGCTCGCGAACCGGGCTCGAGCGCTCGCTCAACGACTACCTGACGGCGTCGAACGCAAATCTCTCGACGGTCTTCGACAAGGCGTTCGACGAGCTCCGCGGCAAGACGGTTCGCGGGAACAACGTCGTCACGACCCTCGACCTGGGCGCGCAAACCGTCGCCGCGGAGCAGCTCGGACAGAACTGCGGCGCGGTCGTTGCGCTGGATCCCCGGACCGGGAAGGTGCTCGTCATGGCCGCTTCGCCGAGCTTCGATCCGAACCGCGTCGAGAACGACTTCGGCTCCATCTCCTCGATCACCGCGAACTGCACGCCTGCGGCTCCACTCATCAACCGCGCAAGCGCAGGGCTGTACGTGCCGGGCTCGACCTTCAAGGTGATCACGGCCTCCGCCGCCCTCGAGTCGAAGAAGTACACGCCCGAGTCGACCTTCGTCGATCCCGGGTACTGCACGGTCTACGGCAAGCGTGTCAACAACTTCGACACGAGCCGGCCGTTCGGCACCGTGTCGCTGCACGACGCGCTCACCTACTCGGTCAACTCGGTGTTCTGCAACATCGGGCTGAAGCTCGGGGCGAAGCGGATCCTCGACACGGCGAAGCGGTTCGGGTTCTACGAGCGGCCGCCGCTCGAGACACCGGCCGACGAGCGGCTCGCGAGCGGCCTCTACCGCAACGGCAGGCTCTTCTACCCGAAGGTCGATGCGAACGTGGACGCCGGTCGCATGGCGTTCGGACAGGAGCGGATGCTCGTGACCGCGTTGCAGAACGCGATGGTCGCTGGCGCGATCGGCTTCCACGGGCGCCTCATGGAGCCCCACGTCGTCGACAGGATCGTGGCACCCGGCGGCAAGGTGGTCGACAGACAGCGCCCCCGCCTCATCCGGCGTGCGGTCAGCGAGAAGACGGCCGACGAGGTCGCGTCGATGATGCGGGACGTCGTTTCCCGCGGGACGGGAACGGCCGCGCAGATCTCCGGCTACTCCGTCGGCGGCAAGACCGGAACGGGCGAGACGGGCGTGCCGGGCGCGAACACGACGTGGTTCATCGCGTTCGCCGGAAAAGACGAGGAGAACCCGCCCGAGCTCGCAATCGCGGTCGTGCTGCAGAACCAGAGCGGCACGGGCGGCGCAACTGCCGCGCCGATCGCGCGAGCGGTCATGCAGGCAATCCTGCAGGGGACGGAGAATCCCTAACCTCTAGGCACCCTTTGCAGACGTCATGACGACTCAGGACACTCTCTCCGGCACCCTCTTCGCGGGGCGCTACCGCATCGCGCGCAAGCTCGGGGGCGGCGGCATGGCCGACGTCTACCTCGCAGAGGACCAGGAGCTCGGTCGCAGGGTCGCCGTCAAGATGCTCCACGCGAAGTACGCGAACGACGAGCAGTTCGTCGAGCGCTTCCGCCGCGAAGCCACGCACGCCGCGGGTCTCTCTCACCCGAACATCGTCTCGATCTTCGACCGCGGCGAGTACGACGGCTCCTACTACATCGTCATGGAGTACGTCGAGGGGCGCACGCTGAAGGAGCTCATCCGCTCGCGGGGGCTCTGCCCGGTCCCGGTGGCAATCGCGTACACGCGCCAGATCCTCGCGGCGCTCCGCTACGCGCACCGCAACGGCGTCATCCACCGCGACATCAAGCCGCACAACGTGATCGTCGACTCCGAGGGCGTCGTCAAGGTGACCGACTTCGGGATCGCCCGGGCGGGCGCGAGCCAGATGACGGAGGAGGGTGCGATCATCGGCACCGCGCAGTACCTCTCCCCGGAGCAGGCCCGCGGAGCGCCGGTCGACCAGACGTCCGACCTCTACTCGACCGGCATCGTCCTCTTCGAGCTCCTCACGGGCGAGGTGCCGTTCACGGGCGACAGCCCCGTCGAGATTGCAATGAAGCATCTCGGCGAGACGCCGCCTGTGCCGTCCGACCTGCGCCCCGACGTCCCCGACGATCTCGACCTCGTCGTCATCCGAGCGCTCGCGAAAGAGCCGGCCGACCGTTACCAGTCGGCCGCCGCCATGGACGCCGACCTGGAGACGGTCGCGCGCGGCGGACGCGTGGCAGCGGAGACGGCCGAGGCCGCGACGATGGTGCTCGCAGGGGACCGCGCGATCGACGCGACCGCAGCGACGCAGATCGCGAGGCGTTCGCCTCCCCCGCAGTACGTGCCGCCCAAACGAGGACGGCCGCTGTGGCCGTGGCTCGTCGGCATCGGCGTTCTGCTCGCGCTCCTCGTCGCGGGTTGGTTCTTCTACGACTCGATCCAGAGCCAGATCAAGGGGGAGGAGACGGTCGCCGTCCCCTACGTCGTCGGCATTCCGCAGGCACTCGCGAAGCAGAACATCGAGGACGCGGGGCTGACCCCGCAGGTGCGGCTCGTTTCGAACTCGGATGTCGAGGAGGGTGTCGTCTTCGCCCAGAACCCGACCGAGGGAACACGCGTCGACAAGGAGACGGTCGTCCGCATCGACGTCTCCTCCGGCAAACCCGAGGTGACGATTCCGAGCGTCGTCGGGCAGACGGTGGAGGACGCCGTCGCCGAGCTGACTCGGGCCGGACTGAACGCACAGGTCGTCGAGGTGAACTCGGACAAGGACGTGGGCACGGTTACCGCACAGTCGCCTGCGGCCGGCCTCGTCGTCGTCGAGGGAACGCAAGTGAGGATCAACGTCTCACGGGGCCCCAAGCCGGTCTCCGTCCCCAATGTCGTCGGCCTGCCCTACGACCAGGCGGCGTCGGAGCTGCAGCGGGCCGGCTTCAACGTCTCGCGCATCGACGAGGACTCCGACCAGGCGGCCGGCATCGTGACGGGCCAGACGCCGAGCGGAGGGTCCGAGGGATCGAAGGGATCGACGGTGACCGTCACCGTGTCCAAGGGGCCGTCGACGTCGGCAGTGCCGGACGTCACGACGCAGGACGTCGCGATCGCGCAGACGACGCTCGAGGCGGCAGGGTTCCGCACGCGCGTCGTACTCGAGAACACCGACGACCCCACATTCGACGGAATCGTCATCTCGCAGGACCCGGTCGGCGGTACCCAGGCCAAGCCCAACGCACTCGTCACCCTCTTCGTCGGGCGCTTCGTCGAGACGACAACCACGACGACGACCCCGTGAGCGCGCGCGTACGGGTCGCCGTCCTCGCGGGCGGGCGCTCGAGCGAGCACGACATCTCGGTCGCCTCCGCGCGCTCCGTCATCGCGGCACTCGATCCGGAGCGCTACGAGACGGTGGTCGTCGAGATCGACCGAGCGGGGCGCTGGGAGCTCGCCTCCGGCGACAGAGAGTTACCCGAGGCGAGCGTGGAGACGCTTCCCGTGGTGACGAACTCGGCACCTGCGGCGACGCTCGGCCAGGTCGACGTCGTTCTCCCGATCCTTCACGGGCCGTTCGGCGAGGACGGGACGGTGCAAGGGCTGCTCGAGCTCGCCGGTGTCCCGTACGTCGGCGCCGGCGTGGCGGCCTCGGCTCTCTGCATGGACAAGGACCTCTTCAAGGCCGTGCTCCGCGACCGCGACATCCCCGTCGCACGGAACGTGACGTTGCGCGACGGCGACGCCGCCGTGCACCCGTTCGACTATCCGGTCTTCGTGAAGCCCGCGCGGCTCGGCTCCTCGGTCGGGATCTCGAAGGTGCACGACGAGCGCGAGCTCGGACCGGCCCTGGAGCTCGCGCGGCTCCACGACGACAAGGTGCTGATCGAGGAGGGCGTCCCCGGCGTCGAGGTCGAGTGCGGCGTCCTCGGCAACAGGGACCCGGTCGCGTCCGTCGTCGGCGAGATCGTCGCGCACGCCGAGTGGTACGACTACGCGGCGAAGTACGACGAGGGCGGCATGGACCTCGTCATTCCTGCCCGGATCTCACCTCCGGCCGACGCACGCGTTCGCGAGCTCGCGGTCGAGTCGTTCGTCGCGACCGAGTGCGAGGGAATGGCTCGCATCGACTTCTTCGTGCGACCCGACGACGAGGTCGTCGTGAACGAGATCAACACGATCCCGGGGTTCACCTCCACGAGCGTCTACGCGAAGCTCTTCGAGGCCGCAGGCGTCCCGTACGAGGAGCTCCTCGACCGCCTCATTTCGCTCGCGCTCGAGCGCCACGAGCGGCGCTCGCAGCTCCTGTACTAGACGCCCGCCAGCAGGCGCTCGGTCTGGGCGCGATGCCAGCCGAGACCGAGCGTCGCGAAGAGCTCGTCCGCGCGCGCGAGCAGATCGTCATCGCGGCGTGCCACGCCGAGAGCCCGGAGCGCGAACGGCTCGACCGACGTTCCCGGCTGGACGAGGTCCGGCGCCTCAGCCTCGATCCGATCCGTGCTCGCGAGCGCGACGAGCGCGTCCATCCGGGCCGCAAAGATGCCTGGCCCCCACACGAGCGCCCGCTCGACCGGAAGCCGGATGAGCGTCTCGAGAGCAGCCCGGTCGCCGCGCTCGAGCGCGATCCGCAGCCGCACGCCGCTCAGATAGCTCTCGTACCCCTCGCCGGCGATGCGCAGTCCCGCGCGTTCCAGCTCGCGCGCACGGTGCTCGTCACCGAGGCAGACGTGCGCGAGCGCCAGCAACAGGTAGTCGCGTGGATTGCGCACGCAGGGAGTCGCGAGGTTCGCCTCGATCGCGGCCTGGGCCCGATCCGTCTGCGCTGCGAGCTCCGCCCAGTCGCCCATCGTGTCCGCGAGCTCGAGTTCGAGAGAGACCGAGTGGACCCGATGGTGGGCCGACAGTCGCTGCGAGAGCCCGCCGTGGAGCTCCGCCAGCCGTCTGGATTCGTCGAAGCGACAGACCGCGGCGACCGCAGGAGACGCCGCCTCGTAGGCCTCGCACAGGTGATCCGGGTCGTCGATCTCGGCCATCAGCGCGAGCCGCTCCTCGCTGAAGGCGGCCGCCTCCCGGAAGCGGCGCTGGTCGAAGGCGGCCTGCGTCCGCGCCCCCAGCGCGAACGAGCGAAGCTCGACACTGTCGAGCGCGTCGGCGAGCGCCGCTGCTTCGTCGAGAACCAGCTCGGACGCGCCGGTCAGCTCGATGTTGGCCAGCGCGAGCAGCGCACGAGTCCGCGCCTCCGACCCCGGCGCCGCGAGCTCGAGCGCCCTCGTAGCCCACTCCTCAATGCGGTCCATGTTCAGTCGGATCGACCACATCGCCGATCTGATCGACGACTGGAAGGCGAGGAACGCGTACGTGTCCGCCCGCTCGACGTCGTCGAGCGGGCCCTCGGCAGCGCGCAGGAGGGCGAGCCGCATCCCTTCTCCGTCGTAGCGCAGCGCCTGCGCCTCGCCAATGGCACGCCAGAAGAGGGCCTGCTCGTACGGCTCGTCCGAGAGGTCCACAGCGCGCGTGTAGAGCTCGATCGCCTCCTCCATCTCGTGGCGTCCCCGAGCAAGCCGTCCGGCGCGTGACAGCCACTGCACGGCGCGCTCGCGTGCTTGCGCGAGACCCTCCGGATCGCCGGACCACACGAGATCCGCCTGCGCCGGGTTCGCGGCCTCCGAGTAGTGGTACGCGAGAAGAGGAGCCCGCTCGTCCGCGGCTCCATCCCGCTCGAGCCACGCGGCGAAGTCCGCGTGCAGCCTGCCGCGACGAGCCCGCGGGATCGAGCCGTACGCCACCTCGCGCGTGAGCGCGTGCTTGATCACGAACTCGCGATCGTCGCCCGACATCGAGCCCCGACGTTCGAACACGAGATCGCGCTCCTCGAGAATCCCGAAGTCCGGCTCGACGCCGTCGAGCAGGAACACGACCGGCTCACTCCAGAAGACGCGGCCAACCACGGCGGCCGCCTGGAGAGCCGCCTTCTCGGTTGGCGGAAGCCGGTCGATACGCGCGGCCAGGACTGCGTGCACCGTGTCGGGCATCGGCAGCGTCGCCTCCGGCTCGCCGAGTACCCAGTTTCCATCCGACTCGACGAGGGCGCCGCTGTCGACGAGCTCGCCGATCAGCTCCTCGAGGAAGAACGGGTTGCCGTCGGCACGCTCGACCACGGAACGACGGACGTCCTCAGGCAGGGTCGCCGAGAGCATCTCGTCGACCATCCGCGTGGCGGCGTCGGCGGGGAGCGGACCGAGCCAGAGGACGGTCGAGTTCCGCTTCGCAGCGCCCCACGCGGGTCGCGTTTCCAGCATGTCCGGGCGCGCGGTGGCGAGGACGACGAGCGGTGCGCGCGCATCCGAGACGATCCGCTCGAGGAGGTCGAGCAGATCCGGCTCGGCCCAGTGGATGTCCTCGACGAGGAGCACTGTCGGGCACCCGAGTGCGATGTCCTCCACGAACCGGACAGCTGCGGCGTGCAGCTGCTCGCGCGCGTCGAGCGGATGCAGCTCGGGAGCGACGTCCAGACCGAGCGCGAGCCCGAGGATCTCACGGCCCTCGAGGCCGCGCTCGAGCTCCGCAGCGGACGAACCTTCTCGGAGCGCAAGCTCCTCACGCACGATCTCGCCGAGCGGCCAGTACGTGATCCCGTCTCCGTACGCGAGACAGCGACCGGTCCGAACCACCGGTGCTCGCTCCTCGTCCGCGAGGACGACGACGAGTTCTCGGACGAGCCGCGACTTCCCGACCCCGGGCTCACCCACGAGCGTCACGAGGTGGGGCTCGGCCCCTGCAGCCGCGTGCCGATACGTGGCGCGCAGCAACTCGAGCTCACCGTCACGACCGACGAACACGCGGCGCAGGCCGGACACTCCGCGGGGCCGCATCGTCCGCAGCGCACGGCCGACGGGCGCGCCCACGATGCCGCCCGGCTTGCCCTTCGCGTCCAGAGAGCGCGGGTCGCCGAACTCGAACGCGCCGGCAGCGGCCGCAGCTGTCCGCTCACCGGCGAGGACCTCGCCGGGCTCCGCCGCCTTCTGGAGGCGATCGGCGACGTTGACGGCGTCACCCGTGACGAAGGATCCACCCGCGTACCGCGCGCCGACGACGACGTCTCCCGTGTTCACGCCGACGCGAAGCTCGAGCTCGCCACCGAACAGGCCGTCCATGCGGTGCTGCATCGCAAGCGCCGCGTGTAGGGCGCGCTCGGCGTGGTCCTCGAGCGCCGCCGGAGCACCGAACACGGCCATCACCGCGTCGCCGGCAAACTTCTCGACGGTCCCGCCCGTGAGCTCGATCTCCTC
>DASTWH010000171.1:0-8943 GCA_035758735.1 Gaiellaceae bacterium | reverse complement strand
GCTTCTCGACGGCGACGTCGCCGACGGCGAGGTCCTGGCCGTGACCGTCGAGAAGTCGGGTGGCGCGGCAACGCCTTCGCTACCGCCGATCGTCGCGTCGGATCCGGTCTGAACGCTCCCTTTGCAGGTCGAAAGACCGCTCGGGGCTAGAATCGGCCCTCTTGCGGGTTCGGAGTGAGAAGGGGACGTCGCGTGCGCGGCGCCGGGTTCGCAAGCGTCGACTTGCGGCGCTGCTGCTCGTCCTCTTCGCGGCCGCGCTGCTGTCGTTCACATTCGGCCTCGTTCGTGCGGTCGCGAGCGAGATCCCGGCGCTCGATCCCGCCGCGCAGCACGCCGATGTCGACACGGTCGTCTACGCCTCGAACGGGCGAACGGTCCTGGCCGTGCTGAGAGGCGACGAGAGCCGCGTCCTCGTCACCACGGATGACATCGCGCCGATCATGCGCCAGGCGATCGTCTCCGTCGAGGACCAGCGCTTCTTCGAGCACAACGGCATCGACGTGCGCGGTGTCGCGCGAGCCCTCTGGCAGGACGTGCGGCAGCAGGGCATCGTCGAGGGTGGCTCGACGATCACGCAGCAGTTCGTGAAGAACGCCTACATCCGGAACGAGCAGACCCTCGCGCGCAAGGTGCGCGAGGCGGCGCTCGCGTGGCAACTCGAGCAGCGCTGGAGCAAGGACCGAATCCTCACGGCATACCTGAACACCATCTACTTCGGGCACGGCGCGTACGGCATCCAGCAGGCCGCACGTGCCTATTTCAAGAAGAGCGCGAAGGAGCTGACGCTTGCGGAGTCCGCCCTCCTCGCCGGAATCCCGGCCGACCCATCCCTCTATGACCCGGCGTCCAACCCGCGCGGCGCGACGCTGCGCCGGCGCCACGTGCTCTCGATGATGCTCGCGCAGCGGAAGATCACCTGGCGTCAGTTCACGCGCGCGAACAAGGCTCCGCTTCCCGTCGTGGAGGACATCCGCCTTCCCGGCACGCAGGGGCCGGCACCGTACTTCGTCAACTACGTGAAGGACGACCTCGTCGCGCAGTACGGCGCGGGCCGCGTATTCGGCGGCGGCCTCAAGGTGACGACGACGATCGACATGAGCCTCCAGCTGAAGGCTCGCGCGGCGATCGAGAGCGTTCTGCGCAACCCGGACGGCCCTGCCGCAGCACTCGTCGCGATCGACCCGCAGACCGGCGCCGTGAAGGCGATGTTCGGCGGGCGGAACTTCCGCCGCAGCGAGTTCAACCTCGCGGCCCAGGCGAAGAGACAGCCCGGGTCGTCGTTCAAGCCGATCGTGCTCGCGACCGCGATGAACGAGGGCATCTCCCCCGTGACCGAGCTCGAGTCGAAGCCTGTCTCGATCGACGCGGGCGACCGGATCTGGAAGGTCACGAACTACGACCACACGTACCTCGGGCGCGTGAGCCTCTCGCGCGCGATCGTGTCGTCCGACAACTCGGTGTACGCACAGCTGACCGACCTCGTCGGGCCGAAGGCGATCGTCAAGACGGCGCACAGCCTCGGCATTCGGAGTCACCTCTCGCCCTACTTCTCGATCGGCCTCGGCTCCGGCGCCGTCAGTGCGCTCGACATGGCGCGGGCGTACGCGACGATCGCCAACGACGGGCGACGCGTGGACGGCGCCGTCTTCCACAACCGGCCTCGCGTCGTCGAGCAGGTCGAGCGCTTCCGCTCGAGCAAGGCCGACGTGAACTCGCCCATTCCGAGGCAGGTCCTCGACGAGGGCCAGGCCGAGCTCCTCACGGACATCCTCGAGGACGTCGTGCGCGTCGGTACCGGCAAGCGAGCGGCCATCCCCGGGCGCCAGATCGCCGGCAAGACCGGGACGACCGACAACTACGGCGACGCCTGGTTCGTCGGCTACACGCCGGAGCTCGTCGTCGCCGTGTGGGTGGGCTACCCCGATGCCCTCAAGCCGATGCTCACGGAGTACAACGGCGAGCCGGTCGCAGGCGGAACGCTTCCCGCGCTCATCTGGAAGGCGTTCGTCGAGAAGACGGACGAGGACGACTCGCGATCGTTCACCTCGCCGCCGTACCTCGGCGGCGCATCGACGTGGGTGGTCCGGCGTGACGGTCAGTGGGAGCTCGACAACGGCTACTGCCGCGGAGCACGTCTCGTCGCGTACTTCTCGGGCGAGGCCCCGGACGAGGAGGCGGACTGCAAGCCGAACGAGGTGTCCGTCCCGCTCGTCGTGGGGATGACGAAAGCGGGAGCCGAAGCCACCCTCCGCGCGCAGCCGCTCGAGGCGAACATCGCCTACGCCCCGGCGAAGGCCGGGAAGCTCCCCGGCCTCGTCGTGAGCCAGGACCCGCGCTCGGGCGGGCTCTCGGCGGGCGACTCCGTGACCATCTGGGTCTCGAAGGCCGAGTACGGCATGCTCCCCAACTTCGTCGGCTCGGGCATCTCAGACGTCCAGCGCGAGGCTGCGAGGCTCAAGGTACGCCTGGTCGCGAAGACGGCGCCCGGCCGCCGGGGAGCCGTTCTGCGACAGAGCCCGAAGCCCGGCGTCGCGGTCGCTCGAGGGATGCGGATCAGGCTCGTGGTCGGGGACGGCTCACGAACGTAGAGCCGGCCAGCGAATAGCGCCACGGCTGCTCGACGGCGCGCGTGATGCCGACGCGTGGCGACGAGACCACCTCCGGAGGCACGTCCGGCGGCATCAGGGTGAACGGCGGGCGAGTGACGTCTGCGCCGTCGTCCGCGCCGGTGAGTGCGAGCGCCTGGGTCAGGCGCCCGGGACCCGACGCGAGGAGCCGCGGATCGTCGAGTCCCCGACGTGTCCGCATCGCCTCGAGTCCGGACGTGGGCTCGAGCGCCCGGAGGAGCACGGCCGCGGCCACGCCCACCTCGGCGCAGACGACGTTCGCGCACCAGTGGATTCCGTACGAGCGATACACGTACAGATGGCCCGGCGGGCCGAACATCACGGCGTTGCGCCGTGTCGGCCCTCCGAACGAGTGGCTCGCGGGATCGTCCTGCGCATAGGCCTCGGTCTCGACCAGCATGCCGCCCACCCCGTCGACCAGGAACGTCCAGCCGACGAGCTCGCGCGCCACGTCGCGGACGTCGCGCGCGAAGAACGCGCGCTCGATCAGAACAGAGGCTCGGTCTCGGCCGGGCGCGCGGTCGATGCCAGAAGCTTGCGCGCTCGCCGTCCGAGGTCGCCGAGGTCGACCCGGCCCTCCTCCGCCGCCGCCGCGAGCCGCTCGGCGAGGTCGAGCGCGCCGTCGAGCAGTACCGTGTCTCCCGCCTCGTGGCCCATGTCGTGGAGAATCGTCCGCTCCGTCCGGGAGGCGACCAACGGATCGGCCACGCCCTCGATCCAGACGCGCGTCCGTCGCCCTCCTCCCCGGTCGTCGCCGGTGATCGGCTCGAGCGCGTAGATCTTGTCGGCGCGCGCATACTTCCCGAATCCGAGGAAGACCATGCGCGTCGGCGTCATGGCGCGGAGTATGACGCGCGTCCGTACTCGCGGCGAAGCGCGAACGTGGCGACGACGGCGAGCCCCGCGACGACGAGCCAGATCGCGGTGAGCGACGGCACGATCGCCGACGGGATCGCCGCCTCCGACCACCCGCGCTTGACGATCTGCTCGTTCCACGCGTCCTGGACGAGGTTGACGGTTCCGTACGCGAACATGAGGCCGACGTAGCCCTGGACGACGGCACGCAACCATCCCGGCTGTACGACGATGCGCGACAGGAGCAGCGACGTGAGCACGAACAACGCGCCATCCTCGCCGTGGTGATGGCCGAGATGGACGGCCGCGATGAACGTGCCGTCCGCCTCGCGGCGAAGCTCCTCGCCCATGAACAGGTCGCCCGGGAAATGGAACCCGAGCTCTGCGCTGATCCACGGCAGGGAGACGAGGACGACGAGGGCGGCGACGACGATCCGCGCCCCGTCCCAAGGCCTGCGGAGCGCGAAGGAGCTTCCACCGCGACGCGTCGCCGCCACGGTGAGACCCACTGCGATCGCCACCCCGACGGCAGGCACGGCGTTCCCCCAGTGCGCGTCGAGGTTCGCCTGGTCGTTGAAGAAGGGGATTGTTGCGCAGAGCGCTATCGCAGGCGCGGCCGCCCACCACGCGCGCCGCGGGAGAGCGGCGACCGCGACGAGGACGAGGCCGATAGCGACGAGGGCGAACGGGAAGTTGAGGAACGTGAGCGCGCGGCTGAGACCGCCCGCAACCCCTTCCCGGGACACGTGGTACGTCAAGGCAGGATCGAGCCGGCTGTACGTGACGACCACGCACAGCGCGACGAGCCCCCACGACGCCCAGGTCGCGAGCGCCTCGCCTTGCGAGGGGCCTCGTCTCACCTAGGTCAGCGCACGACGGAGCGCGTCGGCGACGTACGCCTGGTCGTCCTCGCCGAGACGCGCGTGGAACGGCAGCGCGAGCGTGCGCGCTGCGAGCTCCTCTGCGACGGGACAGAGCCCGACGCGATAGCCGAAGCGCTCCTGCATGTACGGCTGCAGATGGATGCACGGGAGGTAGCGCGCCGTCTGGACGCCATCGGCGGTCAGTGAAGCGATGACCGCCTCGCGGTCAGCCCCCGCAGGCAGCGTGACGACGTACACGAACCACGAGCGCTCGTGGTCCGCGTCGTCGGCGCACGGAAGCTCGAGGCCCGGGACGTCGGCGAGGATCTCTGCGTACCGCGTGGCGACCTCGCCTCGTCCACGAAGGATCTCTTCGAGCTTCTCCAGCTGACCGAGCCCGATCGCGGCCCGAATGTCGTCGATCCGGTAGTTGAAGCCGAGCCGTGCGTGCTCGAGCCAGCCTCCCGAGTCGGCCCGGCCCTGGTTGCGGAGGCTCCGGAGCAGCCGCCACTCCGATTCCGAGTGCGTCGTGACGATCCCGCCTTCGCCCGTCGTGATCTGCTTGTTCGGGTAGAACGCGAAGACCGCGGACGGGCCTTGCGACCCGACGGGCGCGCCCTTGTAGCGGGCGCCGAGCGCCTCGCACGCATCCTGGATGAGTGCGACCCCACGTGCTTCACACGCCGCGCGAAGCTCGTCGAGCTCGCAGGGATACCCGTAGATGTCGACCGCGACCACAGCGCGCGTGCGGTCGGTGATCGCGGCCTCGACGGCCTCCGGAGTCAGGTTGAGCGTCCGGCGGTCGATGTCGGCGAACACGGGCGTCGCTCCCTCGTAGATCGCACAGTTCGCCGACGCGACGAACGAGTACGGCGACGTGACGACCTCGTCGCCCGGTCCGACGCCTGCCGCGATGCACAGGAGATGAAGGCCTGCCGTACCGCTCGAGACCGCCGCTGCGTACGGCGAGCCGACAGCCTCGGCGAACGCCTCCTCGAACCGGTCGATCGTCGGGCCGAGCGAGAGCCGGCCCGAGCGGAGCACGTCGGCAACGAGCTCCTCCTCCCGCTCGTCGAGCCAGGGAGAGGAGAGGCCGATCGTCCGGACGGACGCCACCGCGCCTACGCCACGGAGGGCGTCAGCTCGACCACGTCGAGGTAGTGGCTCCAGCGCTCGTCGATGCCGTTGACCGCCGCGAGGTACGCCTTCTGGAGCTCTCGCGTCACCGGTCCGACGCCGATCTCGTGATCGTCGATGGCCCGCAGCGGTGCGACCTCGGTCGCCGTGCCGACCATGAAGACCTCGTCCGCGAGGTAGAGATCGGTGCGGATCATCAGCGTTTCCTCGACGCGATGCCCGAGATCCTGGGCGATCCGGATGACCGTGTCGCGCGTGATCCCTGGGAGGATCGACATCGAGAGCGGCGGCGTGTGCAGCACACCGTCCTTCACGACGAAGATGTTCTCGCCCGGCCCGTCGGCGACGTAGCCGTCGTGCGACAGCATGATCGCCTCGTCGTAGCCACCCCGGCGCGCCTCCATCGTCGCGAGCATCGAGTTGAGGTAGATCCCCGTCGCCTTGGCGGCGTGCGGGATGACGTTCGGCCCGACGCGCTCCCAGGTCGAGATCTTCGCGGTGATCCCCTTCGTCTGGCTGTCCTCGCCGAGGTACGCCCCCCACGGGAAGCTGATGATCGCCACGTCGACGGGGTTCCCGACCGACGACACGCCCAGCTCGCCGTAGCCGTAGAACGCGATCGGGCGGATATAGCACGACGCGTTGCCGTTGACGGCCACGACGTCGTGCGTCGCGGCGCGCAGCTCCTCGGTCGAGAACGGCAGGTCCATGTACAGGATCCGCGCGGAGTTCTCGAACCGCACGAGATGCTCCTCGAGCCGGAACACTGCCGGTCCCTTCGCGGTGTCGTAGCAGCGAATGCCCTCGAATACACCCGATCCGTAGTTCAGCCCGTGCGACGCGACGTGGACCTTCGCGTCGGCCCAGTCGACGAGCTCGCCGTTCATCCAGATCTTCTCGGTCGCTTGCATGGCTCGGCTCCTTCGGATTCGGGAGACCGTAGGTTAGTCGGAGGAAACGTCGAGCGGGCGTGCCCGGGCCACCCTCGCGAGCTCCGAAGGAGCCATGCCGAGCACGTGCTGGGCGGAGCCTGCTCCGGCCCAGATCAGCGGGTGCCGGAAGAAGGCACCGTCCATGAGCACGACGACGACCTCCGGCAGCGGGAACGGAGGCACGGCCCCGGGTGCAAAACCGGTCGCTGCCTCGACCTCCTCCGCCTTCGCCACTCGCGCCGAGCCCGCCTCGACGGCGGCGGCGATCTTGTCCGAATCCCCCCGCCGGTCGCCCGGGACGAGGGCGACGACCGGCTTGCCGTCGCAGACGAAGACGAGCGACTTGACGATCTGGCCGAGCTCGCACCCGACCGCGTCGGCGGCGTCCTGGGCGGTGTGCGTCCCCTCGGGAAACTGCTGAATGCGGGCCTCGGCGCCGGCCTCGCGCACGAACGCGGAGACCCGCTCGACCGGCTCCGGTAGCGACTCCGTCACGTGCGAATCAGTACACGAAGGGGACGAGCCGGTAGGGCGTGCGCGAGCAGTAGTCCGCGTAGCCGGGGTAGCGGGCGGTGAGGAAGCGCTCCTCGACGCTCGCCTTGAGCGCCCAGACGACGGCAAGGGCAGCCGTGACGACGAGCGACCACGGCGAGAGTGCGAGCGAGAGCCCGGCAGCGACGAGCAGCCCGCCCGAGTAGACGGGATGACGCACGAACGCATACGGACCTTCCTCGACGAGCGCTCCTCGCTCCGCCGGCTTCGGGAAAGGCGTGAACCCGGAGCCGAGCGCTCGTCCTGCCGAGACGAGCACGAGCGCGCCCGCGAAGAGGAGCACGACGCCGCCGCCCTTGACCCACCAGCGAGCGCCGTCCGGCCAGCCGGGAGCGAGCAACCCGACTGCGATGATCGCCGCGATCAGCGCGAACTGGAGCACGACCCACCCGCCGCCGCGCTCGCCGAGCCGCGGGACGTCAGCCAAGGGAGACGAACGTCACGTCGTCGAAGCCCGTCTGCTCGACGCGCTCGATCAGCTCGGAGGGCGCCGGCGAGTCGATGGAGAAGACCATCAACGCCTTCCCGCCCTCGGTGGTGCGCGAAACGGCCATGTTCGCGATGTTCACCCCGGCTTCCCCGAACATCGTCCCGACCCGTCCGATGACGCCGGGCACGTCGTCGTAGGACAGGAACGCCATGTGCGGCGCGAGCTCGATGTCGATCGAGAACCCGAGGGCGCCGGCGAGGAAGAGGCGATGCTCGGGGCCGACCGTCGTCCCTGCGACCTCCAGCTCCTCGCCGTTCGAGCCGACGACGATGCGAACGAGGTTCGTGTAGTGCTGTGCGGCGGCGACGCGCTGCTCCGACACGCCGATGCCGCGCTCCGCGGCGATGAGCGGTGCGTTCACCTCGTTCACCACCTCGTCGACACGGCCCTGGAACGCGCCGTTCAGCGCGGCGAATGTCAGGAGGCGGATGTCGTGCTCGGCGAGCGGGCCGTGCGCCGCGACCGTGATCTGCGACGGCCAGCCACCGGCCAGGGCCGTGGCGAGCCGTCCGAGCTTGGATGCGAGCGGGAGGAACGGTCCGAGGAGCTCGAGCTCACGGGGATCGACGACCGGGATGTTCACGGCGGTCCGGACGACTTGCCCGTCGAGCGCGGCCGCGACCTGCTCCGCGATCACGACGCCGGCTCGATCCTGAGCTTCTGCCGTCGAGCCCGCAAGGTGCGGCGTCACGACGACTTGCGACAGCTCGAGCAGCGGCCCCGTGTACGGCTCCGTCCGGAACACGTCGAGCGCCGCGCCGGCCACCTTGCCGGACCGGATCGCGGCGATGAGCGCATCCTCGTCGACAAGGCCCCCGCGCGCGGCGTTGACGATCCGCACGCCGTCTTTCATCTGCTCGAAGGCGGCTGCGTCGAGGAGGCTCTCGGTCTCGTCGTTCAGCGGGAGGTGGAGCGTCACGACGTCCGACGCCGCGTACACCTCACCGAGCGACGACGCCGGCTCGACGCCGAGCTCTCGGAAGCGATCCGCCGACACGAAGGGGTCGTACGCGACGACCCGCATGCCGAGCCCGAGCGCACGGTGGGCGACCTGACGACCGATCCGCCCGAGGCCCAGCACGCCCAGGGTCTTCCCGGCGAGCTCGATGCCGGTGAAGCGCTGGCGATCCCAGGTCCCGGAAGTCAGCGCGGCATGTGCCTGCGGCACGTTGCGCGCGAGGGCGAGCAGCAGCGCGATGGCATGCTCGGCTGCGGAATCGACCGTCGACTCGGCCGCGTTCGCGACCACGATGCCTCGCCGCGTCGCCGCCTCGACGTCGACGTTGTCGACCCCGACTCCGGCACGCCCGATGACCTTCAGCCGCTCGCCGCGCTCGATGAGCGACGCGTCGAGCGTCGTCGCCGACCGGACGATGATCGCGTCGAACCCGCCGATGATCGACGCGAGGTCCGAGTCGGGATCCTCGACGACCTCGAAGCGTCGCCTCAGGAGCTCGAGACCGGAATCCGCGATCGGCTCGCGGACG